>ANAW01000133.1:0-81179 GCA_000340945.1 Nocardiopsis synnemataformans DSM 44143
CTCGCACAGCAGCGAGACGAACCAGCGCCCGGCCGCGTCACGCGAGACCGCCACCGTGGACGGTATTGCGCCTTCGGGCAGGGTCCGCGACCACACCACGTCGAGCGGGTCGCTCATTTTGGCCAGGGTGAGTTGGCCGTCGCGGTAGCGGAAGGCGGACCGGGTGTACTCCGCGCTGGCCCGGGACTTCTTCTTCGACTTGAACCGCGGGTACTTCGCGCGGCGGTCGAAGAAGTGGCGGAACGCGGTGTGCAGGTGGCGCAGCGTCTGTTGCAGCGGGACGGAAGAGACCTCGTTGAGGAAGGACAGCTCCTCGGTCTTCTTCCATGCGGTGAGTGCCGCGGAGGTGTCGGCGTAGGAGAGCCTTCGCTGTTCGGTGTGCCAGGCGGCGCTGCGTTCGGCCAGGGCGCGGTTGTAGACCAGGCGCACGCACCCGAACGTGCGCGACAGCTCAACCGCCTGCACGGGGGTGGGGTAGAAGCGGTACCGGAACGCCCGCTTCACGCTCTTCCCGGTCATGGCACACACCGTAGCGACCGCTCTGCGATCGCGTGAGGCGAATCCAACACAAAGCCACGAGAAGGAGAGTGCGTGTCCTCCCCGCTCTGAAGGGCGGGGTGTCCGCGCCCAACAAACAGATGACGAACAATCCCCGCGAGGGCGGAGCACTCGGCTACACGCACCAGGACACCGAGCGCAGGGCCCTGGAGAACCGCAAGAACCGGGCCCGCGACCCCTTCGAGCGGGACCGGGCCCGGGTACTGCACAGCGCCGCCCTGCGCCGCCTGGCCGCCAAGACCCAGGTGGTTCAGCCCGGTGTGAGCGACTTCCCGCGCACCCGCCTCACCCACTCCCTGGAGTGCGCCCAGATCGGCCGCGAACTCGGCCAGGCCCTGGGCTGCGACCCCGACCTGGTGGAGGCCGCCTGCCTGTCCCACGACCTGGGCCACCCGCCCTTCGGCCACAACGGCGAGCGCGCCCTGGACGAGGCCGCCGCCGACTGCGGCGGGTTCGAGGGCAACGCCCAGAGCCTGCGCCTGCTCGTGCGCCTGGAGGGCAAGGTCATCGATCCCGACGGGCGCAGCGCGGGGCTCAATCTCACCCGCGCCACCCTGGACGCCACCGTCAAGTACCCCTGGCTCCGGGGCGAGGGCGGCGACACCCACAAGTTCAACTGCTACCCCGACGACACCGGGGTGTTCGACTGGCTGCGCCGGGACGCGCCCCCGGGCCGCACCTGCTTCGAGGCCCAGGTCATGGACTGGGCCGACGACGTCGCCTACTCCGTGCACGACGTCGAGGACGCCCTGCACGCCGGGCTGGTGGACCCCGCGGCCCTGCGCGGCGCCGCCGAGCGCGCCGAGGTCGTGCGGATCGCCGCCGCCGACTACTGCGACGCCGACCCCGCCGAACTCGACGAGGTCTTCACCGACCTCATCGCCCACCCCGCGTGGCCGCGCGAGTTCACCGGCGACCTCGCCTCCCTCGCCGCCCTCAAGAACCTCACCAGCGGACTCATCGGCCGCTTCTGCCGGGCCGCGGAGGAGGCCACCCGCGCCGCGTACGGCCCCGGCCGCCTCACCCGTTACGGCGGCGACCTGCTCGTGCCCCGCCGCCCCCTGCTGGAGTGCGCCCTGCTCAAGGCGGTCGCCGCCCACTTCGTGCTCTCGCGGGAGGAGGCCCGGGCCTACCAGGCCGAGGAGCGCCGCCTGATCACCGAGCTGGTCGGCCTCCTGTGGAAGAACGCCCCCGAGGGCCTGGACCCGCAGTTCCGCGCCGCCTTCGCCGAGGCCGCCGACGACTCCGCCGCCCTGCGCGTGGTCATCGACCAGGTCGCCTCGCTCACCGACACCTCCGCGACCTCGCTGCACGCCCGCCTCACGGGCTGAGCGCGGGGGACGCGCACACGCACCCGGGCCGCCCTCCGTCCCCGGAGGCGGGGGCCGGGGGGTTGACTTCACCGATGTGAGCGCTAACAATGTTGCGCACGTCACAGAAGCCCCCCAACCGTGCCCGGAGGTGTCGTTCCGGTGAAACCCCCAGGCGGCCGTACCCCCGTCATGGCGGACGTGGCCCGGCTTGCCGGAGTCTCCCACCAGACGGTGTCCCGCGTGGTCAACGGCCACCCCAACGTCCGCGAGGAGACGGTGCTGCGGGTGCGCGGCGCCATCGAGGAGCTGGGCTACCACCGCAACTCCACCGCGCGCGCCCTGGTCACCCGCCGCACCAACGTGCTCGGCGTCGTCGCCTTCGACTCCACGCTCTTCGGCCCGGCGCAGACCCTGGCGGGGATCGAGCGGGCCGCGCGCGAGGCGGGCTACTTCCTGAGCATGGTCAGCCTCGACGACGTGTCGCCCGAGGGGGTGGTCGCGGCGGCCGACTACCTGATCCAGCAGTCGGTCGAGGGCTGTGTGGCGATCGCCCCCCAGCGCGCCCTGGTGGAGGCGCTGGCCGCGCTGCCCGGCCCCTGGCCCCTGGTCGCGGTCGAGGGCGGTGAGGGCTCGGGCCTTCCCGTCGTCTGCGTCGACCAGGTCCAGGGCGCCCACGACGCCGTCCGCCACCTGCTCGGCCTGGGCCACGCGACCGTCCACCACGTGGAGGGCGACCCCCTGTGGCTGGAGTCCGCGGCCCGGGTGGTCGGGTGGCGCCGGGCCCTGGAGGAGGCCGGGGCGCCGGTCCCCGAACCGCTCCAGGGGGACTGGAGCCCCCGGTCCGGCTACGAGCTGGGCCTGGCGCTGGTGCGCAGGCGCGCCGCGGGGGAGCGCGTCACGGCGATCTTCGTGGGCAACGACCAGATGGCCATCGGCGTGCTGCGCGCGCTGCACGAGGCGGGTCTGCACGTCCCCGGGGACGTCAGCGTGGTCGGCTTCGACGACATCCCCGAGGCCGAGTACCTGACCCCGTCCCTGACCACCGTCTACCAGGACTTCGCCCAGGTGGGCCGGGAGAGCCTGGCCCTGCTGCTCGCCGAGATCGCCCGGGAGGGCCCCGCCGACCCGTCCGGGGCCGAGCGCCGGGTCGTCCCGGCGCGGTTGCGGGTGCGCGGCAGCAGCGGGCCCCCGCCGCCGTGACCCCCTGAGACCTCCCTGTCCGCCCCCTCACGGAGGAGCTTCCCGTGGCCCAGAATGTTAGCGCTAACAATTCATGTTCACCCGAGCCGGTGGTCGTCGGGGTCGACTTCGGCACCCTCTCCGGCCGCGCCGTCGTGGTCCGGGTCTCCGACGGAGCCGAACTCGGCTCCGCGGCCTCCACCTACCGGCACGGCGTCATCACCGCGCACCTGCCCGGATCGGCCGACGCCCTCGAACCGGAGACCGCGCTCCAGCACCCCGAGGACTACCGCGAGGTCCTGCGCACCGCCGTCCCCGAGGCACTGCGCGCCGCCGGGGTCGCGCCGGGGCGGGTCGTCGGCGTCGGCACCGACTTCACCGCCTGCACGGTCCTGCCGGTGACCGCGGACGGCACGCCCCTGTGCGAGCTGCCCGACCTGGCCCGGCGCCCGCACGCCTGGCCCAAGCTCTGGCGCCACCACGCCGCCCAGCCCGAGGCCGACGAGATCAACGCCCTGGCCGCCGAGCGCGGCGAGAAGTGGCTGGCCCGCTACGGGGGAAGGATCTCCTCCGAGTGGGAGTTCGCCAAGGCCCTCCAGGTCCTGCGCGACGACCCCGGCGTGTACGAGCGCGCCGACCGCTGGATCGAGGCCGCCGACTGGATCGTGTGGCAGTTGTGCGGACACGAGACCCGCAACGTCGCCACCGCGGGCTACAAGGGCATCCACCAGGACGGCGCCTGGCCCTCGGCGGACTTCCTGGCCGCCCTCGACCCCCGCTTCGCCCGCTTCGCCGAGGACAAGCTCGCCCACCCCCTGTCCCAGCTCGGAGAGCGCGCGGGCGGCCTCACCGCCCGGGCCGCGGCCTGGACCGGGCTGCCCGAGGGCGTCCCCGTCGCGGTCGGCAACATCGACGCGCACGTCACCGCCGCCGCCGCCCAGACCACCGGCAACGGCCGGATGCTCGCCATCATGGGCACCAGCACCTGCCACGTCATGAACTCCGACGTCCTCGCCGAGGTCCCGGGCATGTGCGGCCTGGCCCACGGCGGCATCACCCCCGGGGCGTGGGGCTACGAGGCGGGCCAGAGCGGCGTCGGCGACGTCTTCGCCTGGTTCGCCGACTCCTACGTGCCCCCCGCCTACCACGACGAGGCCCGCGAACGCGGACTGTCCGTCCACGACCTGCTCTCGGCCCGGGCCGCCGACGCCGCGGTGGGGGAGCACGGGCTCGTCGCCCTGGACTGGCACAGCGGCAACCGCTCGGTCCTGGTCGACCACGACCTGTCCGGCGTACTCGTCGGACTGACCCTGGCCACCAGGCCCGAGGAGGTCTACCGGGCCCTGGTCGAGGCCACGGCCTTCGGCACCCGCACCATCGTCGGGGCCTTCGCCGACGCCGGGGTGCCCGTGCACGACCTCACCATCGGCGGCGGCATGGTCCGCAACCCCTTCGTCCTCCAGGTCTACGCCGACGTCCTGAACCGGCCGCTGCGGGTCGTGGCCTCCGAGCACAGCTGCGCGGTGGGGGCCGCCGTCCACGCCGCGGTCGCCGCCGGTGCCTACCCCGACATCCACGCCGCCTCCGCCGCCATGGGCGGGGTGCGCGAGGAGACCGTGGACCCCGACCCGGACCGGGCCGCCGCCTACGACGGGCTCTTCGCCCTCTACACCGAACTCCACGACCACTTCGGCCGGGGCGGCAGCCGCAGCCTGCACCGCCTGCGGGCCCTGCGCAACGCCGCCCTGACCGCCGCCGCGAGCGGCGGGGAAGGAGACCGATGACCGCCCCCACGCCCACAGCAGTGCCCGGGGAGCACCGGGAGGAGGTGGAGCGCCTGCGCGCCCTGGTGTGCGCCCTGCACGCCGAACTGCCCCGGTGGAACCTCGTCACCTGGACCAGCGGCAACGTCTCCGCCCGCGTCCCCGGCGCCGACCTGATGGTGATCAAGCCCAGCGGCGTCTCCTACGACGGCCTCTCCCCGGCCGACATGGTCGTCTGCGACTTGGACGGCCGCCTGGTCGAGGGCGGCCACAAACCCTCCAGCGACACCTCCGCCCACGCCTACGTCTACCGCGCCCGCCCCGACGTCGGCGGCGTCGCGCACACCCACAGTCCCTACGCCACCGCCTGGGCCGCGCGCGGCGAGGCCATCCCCTGCGCCATCACCGCGATGGCCGACGAGTTCGGCGGCGACATCCCCGTCGGCCCGTTCGCCCTCATCGGCGGCGACGACATCGGCAGGGGGGTGGTCGCCACCCTGGAGGGCCACCGCTCGCCCGCCGTCCTCATGCGCGGCCACGGCGTGTTCACCGTCGGAGCGGGCGCCAAGGCGGCGGTCAAGGCCGCCGTGATGTGCGAGGACGTCGCCCGGACCGTCCACATCGCCCGCCAGGGCGGCCCCCTCCAGCGCCTTCCCCAGGAGCACATCGACGCGCTCCACGACCGTTACCAGAACGTCTACGGCCAGTAAGGAAGCACCGTGACCGTACCCACGCCCCCCGCCACCGAGCACGCCCCCGTGCGCGCCCGCGCCCCCCGCGTCGGCCTGCTCGGCATCATGCAGCCGCTCTACGACGACATGATCCCCGGCATCACCGAGCACCAGGCGGCGTACGCGGCCCGGGTGGCCGAACGGCTCTCCGGCGTCGCCGAGTGGACCGTCGCCCCGCCGGTGCGCGGACGCGCCGACGCCGAGAAGGCGATCCGCGGCTTCGAGGCCGCCGGGCTCGACGGGGTCCTGGTCGTCATGCTCACCTACGGCCCCTCCCTGCGCGTCACCCGCGCGCTGGGCCGCACGCACCTGCCCCTGGCGCTGGCCAACATCCAGCCCGATCCCGCAGTCAGCCCGTCCTGGGACATGGACGACATGACCTACAACCAGGGCATCCACGGGGCCCAGGACACCGCCAACGCCATGGTGCGGGCGGGACTGCCCTTCGAGGTCCTCACCGGCGAGTGGCAGAGTCCGGAGTTCGCCGCGCGCGTGGACCGCTGGGCGCGGGCGGCCCGCGCCGTCACCGCCCTGCGCGGGCTGCGGGTCGGCGTGTTCGGCTACCCCATGAACGGCATGGGCGACGCCCGGGTGGACGAGACCGCGCTGCTGCGCAGGCTCGGCCCCGAGGTGCACGTCATCGCGCCCGGAGCCCTGCACCGGACCATGGCCGACCTGCCCGAACAGGCCGTGCGCGACCTCATGGACTGGGAGGACGGGGCCCTGGAGGTGGACGGCCGCCTGTCCAAGGAGGAGCGCGAGGACCACGCCCGCATGCAGCTGGGCATCGAGCGGCTGCTGGAGGAGTCCGGGTGCGGCGCCTACTCCACCCACTTCGACGCGATCGGGGAGGACGGCCGCTTCGCCCGGCTGCCGATGGCCGCCGCCTCCACCCTCATGGCCCAGGGGTACGGGTTCGCGGGCGAGGGCGACGTCCTGGCCGCCTCCATCGTCTACGCCGGGCACCAGCTCGCCGGGGACGGCCACTTCACCGAGATGTACGCGATGGACTTCCCCAGCGACTCCATCCTCATGAGCCACATGGGGGAGGGGAACTGGAGGGTGGCGCGCGAGGACGAGCCCGTCCGGCTGGTCAAGCGCCCGCTGGGCATCGGCGGCCTGGGCGACCCGCCCACCATCGTGTTCCGCTACCGGCCGGGCCCGGCCACCCTGGCCTCCCTGGTCGCCCTCGGCGGGGAGGAGTTCCGCCTGGTCGTGGCCGAGGGCGAGGTCATCGACGCGCCCGAGCTGCCGTCCCTGGAGATGCCCTACGGCCAGTTCCGCCCCGAGACGGGCGTGCGGGCCTGCATGGACGCCTGGCTCCGCGCGGGCGGCACCCACCACATGGTCATGAACACCGGGGCGCGCGCGGAGGACTGGCGGGTCCTGTGCGAGCTGTCCGGAATCGAGTACGTCCGGGTCTGACCCGGACGCCAGGCGCCCCGGCGCGTCCACACCCCCCAGACGGAGGGCCCCGGGCGGGGCCCTCCCGAAACCCCCAGGCGCAAGGAGGACACCGTGCGCGAAGCGACCCACCACCCCCCACCGCACGCCGCCCCCCGAGGCCCCGGACGCGTACTCCGAGCCTCCGTCACCGTCGACCCGGCCGCCGTCGTCTCCCCCGTGCACCGCCGCGTCTTCGGCTCGTTCGTCGAGCACATGGGCCGCTGCGTCCACACCGGCATCCGCGAACCCGGGCACCCCGAACCGCACGGCATCCGCATGTGGTGCCCGGGCGACGAGATGGACGGCCCCCGGCAGACCGGCCGCCCCGACGCGCGCTCCTACGGACGCGGGGCCGGGCGGGCGGCGCGCGCCACGAGGACGGCCGACCGCGACCCCGGACCGGTCGTCCGCGACAGCTCCGGACCGGCCATGTCCACCTTCGGCCAGCGGGAGGCCGCCGTCCTGGAGGAGACCTACGATGCGGTGGACCACATCTCGCCGCACGCCTACTACGAGGAGCGCGACGGGGACCCGGCCGACTCCCTCGGCTCGACAACGGACACGGACCGCTTCACCGACTCCGTCGTCTCCACCGCCGACGCCGTCGGCGCGCGCCTGCGCGACCCCGAACGCATCCAGCCCTCCTCCGACGAGTGGAACGTGTGGTACCTGAGCCGCCACCAGGCCCGGACCGCCCGCGGCCGGGTGCCGCACACCGGCGTCACGGCGCCCCGCCACACGACCGCCAGCCACGGCGAGACCCCGCTCCCGGACGCCGTCGTCACCGTCCCGACCGACCGGAAATGACCGACCGGACCCCTCCGGTGCGCGCCCGCGCCCGGACGACGCCCAGAAAGGCGAACGCATGACCCCCCACCCCCGACGCACACCCCTTCTGGCAGCCGCGCTGTGCGGCACACTCCTGCTCACCGCCTGCGGAGGCGTCGGCGACGCCGCGCGGCCCGAGGGCGACGCCGGCGTCGTCGGCATCGCCATGCCCACCCAGTCCTCGGAGCGCTGGATCAACGACGGCGAGAACATGGTCGCCGAGTTCGAGGCCCGCGGCTTCGGCACCGACCTCCAGTACGCCGAGGACGTCGTCGAGGACCAGGTCGCCCAGATCGAGAACATGATCACCCGGGGCGCCGACGTCCTGGTCATCGCCTCCATCGACGGCGAGGCCCTCGGCGACGTGCTCGACATGGCCGCCTCCAGCGACATCCCCGTCATCGCCTACGACCGCCTCATCCGCGGCAGCGAGCACGTCGACTACTACGCCACCTTCGACAACTTCCAGGTCGGCGTCCTGCAGGGCCAGTACATCGTGGACTCCCTCGACCTGGAGAACGAGGAGGGGCCCTTCAACATCGAGCTGTTCGGCGGCTCGCCCGACGACAACAACTCCTCCTACTTCTTCGACGGGGCGATGTCGGTCCTCCAGCCCCACATCGACGACGGCCGACTCGTCGTCCGCAGCGACCAGACCTCCATGGAGCAGATCGCCACCCAGCGCTGGTCCGGCGCCATCGCCCAGGACCGCATGGACAACCTGATCAGCGCCCACTACTCCGAGGAGGACCTGCACGCGGTCCTGTCGCCCTACGACGGCATCAGCCTCGGCGTGATCGAGTCCCTGCGGGCGGTCGGCTACGGCACCGAGGAGCGGCCGCTGCCCGTCATCACCGGCCAGGACGCCGAGGCCGCCTCGGTCCGGTCCATCATCGCCGGGGAGCAGACCCAGACCGTGTTCAAGGACACCCGGGCCCTGGCCGAGCAGACGGTCGACATGGTCGAGGCCGTGGTGCAGGGCGGGGAGGTCCCGGTCAACGACACCGAGAGCTACGACAACGGGGTCAAGGTCGTCCCCTCCTACCTGCTGGAGCCCGTCTCGGTGGACGCCGACAACTACCACGAGGTCCTGGTCGGCAGCGGCTACTACGAGGAGTCCGAGCTCGAATGAGACAGGACCAGACGCGGTCCGCCCCCCGGGGCGGGCCGCTCCTGACGATGCGCGACATCCGCAAGGACTTCCCCGGGGTGCGGGCCCTGGACGGGGTGTCGCTGAGCGTCGGCCACGGCCGCGTGCACGCCCTGATGGGGGAGAACGGCGCGGGCAAGTCGACGCTGATGAAGGTGCTCAGCGGGGTCCACCCCACGGGCTCCCACAGCGGCGAGATCCTCATGGACGGTCAGCCCTGCGCCTTCTCCGGCGTGGCCGACAGCGAGCGCGCGGGCATCGCCATCATCCACCAGGAACTCGCCCTCATCCCGCAGCTGTCCATCAGCGAGAACGTCTTCCTCGGCCACGAGCAGGCCCGGTACGGCGTCCTGGACTGGGGCGCCACCCACGCCCGGACCCGCGAGCTCCTGCGCCGGGTGGGGCTGGACGAGAACCCGGCCACGCCCGTCGCGGCGCTGAGCGTGGGCGCCCGACAGCTCGTGGAGATCGCCAAGGCCCTGGCCAAACGGGTGCGGCTGCTCATCCTGGACGAGCCCACCTCCGCGCTGAACGAGGCGGAGAGCACCCGGCTGCTCGAACTCCTCCTGGACCTGCGCGACCAGGGCGTCACCTGCATCCTCATCTCGCACAAGCTCGGCGAGGTGGTGCGCGTCTGCGACGAGGTCACCATCCTGCGCGACGGCCGCGCCATCGAGACCCTCGCCGTGGAGCGCGACGCCGACGGGACCCCCTCGGTCGACGAGGACCGCATCATCCGCGGGATGGTCGGCCGCGCGCTGGACCAGCGCCACCCCCCGCGCACCGGCGAGGTCGGCCGGGTGCGCTTCGAGGTCCGGGACTGGACGGTGGACCACCCCACCCAGGCCGGACGGCGCGTGGTGGACGGGGTCGGCCTCACCCTGCGCGCCGGGGAGGTCGTGGGCATGGCCGGCCTCATGGGCGCCGGGCGCACCGAGTTCGCGATGAACCTCTTCGGCCGCTCCTACGGGCGCCACGTCCGCGGCACCCTGCTCAAGGACGGCGCCGAACTCGCGACCGCCAGCGTCGCCGACGCCATCCGCGGCGGCCTCGCCTACGTGCCCGAGGACCGCAAGACCCTCGGCCTGATCCTCGACGACGACATCCGCCACAACACCACGATGGCGGCCCTGGGCCGCGTGTCCGCGCGCGGTGTCCTCGACCCCGGGCTGGAGGCGGTGGAGGCCGCCCGGATGAGCGAGAGCATGCGGGTCAGGAGCCAGGGCACCACCCAGACCGTGCGCACCCTCAGCGGCGGCAACCAGCAGAAGGTCGTCCTGGGCAAGTGGATGTTCACCCGGCCCGAGCTGCTGATCCTCGACGAGCCCACCCGCGGCATCGACGTCGGCGCCAAGTACGAGATCTACCTGATCGTCCGCCGCCTCGCCGCGGAGGGCGCCTGCGTGCTGCTGATCTCCTCCGAACTCCCCGAGATCCTCGGCATGTGCGACCGGATCTACACGATGTGCGAGGGGCGCATCACCGGAGAGGTCCCCGGTGAGGGGGCCGACCAGGAAACCCTCATGAGACTGATGACGCGAACCGGGGGACACCCGTGAAAGAGCCCACCGCAACCTCCCGACTCTCCCGGCTCGGCGGCGCGCTGACCCGCGGGAACTCCCGCCAGTACGGCATGGCCGCCGCCCTGGTGGCCATCATCGTGCTGTTCCAGATCCTCACCGGGGGCCTGCTCCTCACCCCGCTCAACGTCACCAACCTGATCATGCAGAACTCCTACATCCTGATCCTGGCGATCGGGATGATGCTGGTCATCGTCACCGGCCACATCGACCTCTCGGTCGGCTCGGTGGTGGCCTTCACCGGCGCGGTGTCGGCGATCATGCTGACCTCCTGGGGACTGCCCACGGTCGTGGTCGTGCCCGTGGCCCTGCTGCTCGGCGCGCTCATCGGCGCCTGGCAGGGCTTCTGGGTGGCCTACGTGCGCGTCCCGGCGTTCATCGTCACCCTCGCCGGGATGCTCGTCTTCCGCGGCGCGACCCTGGCCGTCCTGGGCGGGGAGTCCGTGGCGCCGCTGCCGCCCTCCCTGCGCAACATCGCCAGCGGGTTCCTGCCCTGGCAGGCCGGGGAGGGCCTGCACCTGCCCACCCTGCTGCTGGGCGCGGCGGGGGCCGCCGCCCTGGTGTGGATCCAGTGGCGCTCGCGGGCCCGCTCGCTCGGGTACGGGCTCCCGGTCCAGTCCGCGCCGGTCACCGCCGCCGCCTCGGCCGTGCTCGTCGTCGCCATCCTGGCGTTCACCTACGTGCTCGCCGACTACAACGGGCTGCCCGTCGTGGGCGTGCTGCTCGTCGCGCTCATCGCCGGGTACTCGTTCGTCATGCGCTCCACGACCATGGGCAGGCGGGTCTACGCCGTCGGCGGCAGCGAGCAGGCCGCCGCGCTGTCGGGGATCCGCACCCAGCGCACCACGTTCTGGGTGTTCGTCAACATGGGCGTGCTCTCGGCGCTGGCCGGGCTCGTCTTCACCGCCCGGCTCAACGCCGCCACGACCGGCGCCGGGACCATGTTCGAACTCGACGCCATCGCCGCGGCCTTCATCGGCGGCGCCTCCGCCTCCGGGGGCGTGGGCACCGTCGTCGGAGCCGTCATCGGCGCCCTGGTCATGGGCGTGCTCAACAACGGCATGTCCCTGATCGGCCTGGGAGTGGACTGGCAGCAGCTCATCAAGGGCCTGGTGCTGCTCCTGGCGGTCGCCTTCGACATCTACAACAAGCGCCGCGTCACCGCCGGACCCGTCACCGTCTCCGTCTCCCCGTCCTCCTCCGGGACCCGCCGGGGCGGGGGCGGGGCCCAGGGTTCGCCGCCCGCGGCGGACCGGGCACGGGCCTCGTCCTGAGGAGGCCGTCCTGAGACGGACCCCTCCGGGAGGTCCGGGGCGCTACTGGTAGCCCCGGATCTCCCGGAAGACCTGCTCCAGGTCCTGCTCGCGGGCGTCGAACACTCGGCCGCCCGTCAGCTCCGCCAGCTCGGTCATCTCCGGCACGTCCGACTCCCCGAACAGCACCGTGAACACCGGCACCCGCGCCACCGCGTCCGACCGCGCCGCCAGCGACTCCCGGAAGCCCTCCAGCCCGGTGCCCCGGTTCACCTCGCCGTCGGTCATCAGCACCACCGACATCAGGGGTTCGCCGTCCGCGCGGGCCCCCTCCTCCAGCAGCGCGTACGCCCGCACCAGGGCGTCGTAGGCGGCCGTGTCGCCCTCGGCCTCAAGCCCCTCCACCGCCGCGGACAGGTCCGCGTTGACCTCGTCCGCCGAACCCGTCTCCACCACGAAGGTCAGCGGGTCGGCGGGCCAGGTGGAGAACGGCAGCAGCGTCACCACCTCCCGCTCCTGGAAGGCCTGCGTGCTCCGCGCCAGGGAGCCGCCGTCCGCGCCGGTCAGCGCGCCCAGGGCCGACTGGAGCTCGGCGAGCCGGTCGCCCTCCATCGACCCCGACACGTCCAGCACGTACACGGTGCGCGCCGGACGGCGCAGCGAGGCGGAGTAGTCCGCCACCAGGCCGTCCACGACCGCCCGGCTCGCGGGGAAGGGCAGCTCCACCAGCGGGGGCGCCGGCGGGGACAGCTCGGCCCCGGCCGTGACCGGACGCCGCCGCGTCCGGTCCGCGATCTGCTGCTGCGTCCCCTCCGACGTCAGGTCCTCCACCAGCCGCCCGTACCCGTCCAGCGCCTGCTCGGAGGGGTCCGACAGCAGCGTCAGCGGGTAGTCGGCCGTCACCACGCCGTCGGCCGGGTACACGACCGTCAGGGGCTCCTCCAGCGCACCGGAGGCGTTCAGCGACAGGATCACCGACTCGTAGTTGACCAGACCGTCCACCGGCATGCCGCCCTCCGCGCGCCGCACGAACGCGTCCGTGAGCCACCCCGACGACCCCGCCGTCACCTCCTGGCCCGCGAAGAACTCCGCCAGCTCCGGCCCCACCCGCTCCACGTCCTCGGAGCGCAGCGCCGCGCCCGTGTCGGCCATCGCCGAGGCCACCCCGATCAGCGCGGAGAAGCCCGAGTTGGAGGCGCCCGGGTTGGTCATGCCGTACGTGAAGTCCTCCTCCGCGACCGCCCGGTGCACGTCCGACCAGGTCACCTCCGCGCCCCCGTCCCACCCCAGCTCCCGCGCGCGGTCGGCGGCCACGCCCAGCACCACCGGGGAGACCATGACCGGCGTCTCCACGTGCACCGCCGACCGGCCCTCGCCGTCCAGGTTGAGGTAGCGGTTGGAGGCGAACCACACCGCGTCGTACTCCCCGCCCTCGCCCCGCCGGTCGCCCGCGGCGATCCGGGCCATGCCGTCCAGCGTGCCGGTGTACTCCAGCTCCACCGTCACCCCGGTGCGCTCCCCGGCCTCCTCCAGCAGCGGCTCCAGGTCGGCGATCTCGCTTCCGGCCAGGATCCGCAGCGTCACGTCCGGGTCTGGTCCCGGGGCGGAGCAGCCCGCCGCCGCCAGGGCCGCCGCGAGCACCGCCGCGCACGCGCCGCGCATCCCGCGGCTCCCGCGCGCCCCGAGGCCCCCGCGCACCCTCCCGGTCCCCGTTCCAGCCGCCATCGCCGTCCCGCCTCCGTGTCCGCCCGCCATGCCCTAGCCCCCGCCCCCGGCGCCGCCGTCGCGTACCGACGCGTCGGGGGCGGGCGGGCGCATCCCGTTGCTGCTGTAGGAGTCCTCGATCCCCGTCAGCAGGGTCTCCAGGACCTCGTAGGTGGGCGTGTTCACCACGTCTCCCACCCGGGTGCGCACCGGCAGCCCGTGCTCGGCCACCAGGTCCTCGAACTGGGCGCCGCCCTCGGTGCGGAACCCGTGCGCCGCGGCCAGCTCCTGGAGCCGGGGGTCCTCGGCCAGGAGGCGGCCGACCGCGTCGCCCGCCTCCGTGAACGGCACGACGGTGTGCACCGCGTACACGGTCGGCCCCGGGTAGAGCACCACCGCGTCGTCGGCGAGCGCGGGACCGTTGACCATCGCGTCCACGTACTGCGCCTCGTAGGCCCACAGCAGCGGCGTGTGCCCGGCCCCCAGGTCGCGGTACTGGTCGAAGGGCTGCTGGGAGGACTCCGGCGGCTGGCCCTGGGCGAGGAACAGGCGCGACAGCGTCCCGGTGAGCTCCCCGTCCACCCCGCCCGGCGCGACCACCTCCTCACCGTTGAGCAGGTAGGACAGGGCCGCCACGTGCATCGCCGCCGAGTTGGAGGTGCGCGGGTCGGTGGTGCGCACCAGCACCTCGTTGCGGTTGCTGGAGCTGACCGCGTCCCCGGGCAGGTCCCGCCAGCGGGTGCGCTCCTCGGTCAGCTCCAGGTAGGCGGCCAGGTCCAGCGACCACGTGCCGTCCCCGGCCTGTTCGGCGACCCCGGCGCCCTCCAGGGCGTCCACCATCGGCTGGTAGCTCAGCAGGACCATCGGGGTGCTGAAGGGCCGGTACTCGGTGGAGATCCCGTGCCGCTCGCGCACGTGCTCGGAGGCCGGGCCCGAGCCGGGGGAGACGAAGTCGGCGCCCTCGGCGTCCTCGGCCATCAGGCGCGAGCCCCGGGGGCGCACCCGCACCTCGTACCCGAGCTCGGCGAAGCGCTCCACGACCCGCTCGTCCTCGAACAGCTCCACCTTCTCCGAGCCGACCACGCCCTCCACGAGGGCCGTGCCGCCGCCGGTCAGACGGTTGACCACGACGAAGCCGAGCGCCACGGCCAGGACCACCGCGAGGACCGAGGCGACCACGACGAACCAGAAAGCGCCGCGGCCGGACGTGTGGGGGAGTCCGCGCACCTGTGCCGAGCCTCCTCGGGGGACCGATCATCGGGGGGAGCCCGATGGTCCCAGGGCCCACCGGCGCGGAGCCGACCGGCGGGTGGCCGTCCGGTGGCGCGACGGGGAAGCCCGGGCGCCGACGCCTTCGCGGCGCGGGGAAGGGCCTTCGGAGCGCGGCCGCGGGCGGGTCCGCCGCGCGGAAACGGGCGGGGCCGGGGAGGGGGGCTGTGGACGGCGGTCGCGACGTCGGCGGGGAGAACTACCCTGGAGACCGTGGCAGGCCGGATCAGAGACGAAGACATCGCCCTCGTACGCGAGCGCGCGCCCATCGCCGACGTGATCGGCGAGTACCTCCAGCTCCGCAACGCCGGGGGCGGCTCGCTGAAGGGACTGTGCCCCTTCCACGACGAGAAGTCCCCCTCCTTCAACGTCACCCCCTCCAAAAATCTCTGGTACTGCTTCGGCTGCGGAGAGGGCGGGGACACCATCTCCTTCCTCCAGCGGATCGACAGCCTCAGCTTCACCGAGGCCGTCGAGACTCTCGCCCGCCAGGTCGGCATCACCCTGCGCTACGAGGAGGGCGGCCGCAGCTCCGCCAGGCACGACACGGGCAAGCGCCAGCGCCTGCTCGACGCCCACCGCGCCGCCGCCGAGTTCTACGCCGAGCAGCTCCTCTCCCCGGGCGCGGTCACCGCCCGGCGCTTCCTGGACGAGCGCGGGTTCAACCGCACGCACGCCGAGCACTTCGGCCTCGGCTACGCCCCCGCCGGATGGGAGAACCTCACCGCGCACCTGCGCCGCAAGGGCTTCACCGACGCCGAGCTGGTCGAGGGCGGCCTGGCCAGCCAGGGGCGGCGCGGCGCCTACGACCGCTTCCGCAACCGGCTGCTGTGGCCCATCCGCGAGGTCACCGGCGAGGTGGTCGGCTTCGGCGCCCGCAAGCTCGACCCGGAGGAGGACGGGCCCAAGTACCTCAACTCCCCCGAGAGCCCCGTCTTCCACAAGGGGCGGCTGCTGTACGGGCTCGACCTGGCCAAGCGCAACATCTCCAGGGAGGGCAAGGCGGTCATCGTCGAGGGCTACACCGACGTCATGGCCTGCCACCTCGCCGGGGAGGACACCGCCGTGGCCACCTGCGGCACCTCCTTCGGCGAGGACCACGTCAAGATCCTGCGCCGCATGCTGCTGGGCCGCACCAACCAGAGCGGCAAGGTCGTGTTCACCTTCGACGGCGACAAGGCGGGCCAGAAGGCGGCCGTGCGGGCCTTCGCCGAGGAGCACGGGTTCGCCTCCGAGACCTTCGTCGCCGTGCAGCCCGACGGGCTCGACCCCTGCGACCTGCGCCTCCAGCACGGGCCGCAGGCCGTGGTCGACCTCGTCAAGGACGCGGCCCCGCTGTACGAGTTCATGATCCGCAACGTCATGGAGAGCTACGACCTGTCCACCCCCGAGGGCAGGATGGCCGCCCTGGACGCCGCGGCCCCGGTGGTCGCCAGCATCCGCGACGAGGGCGTGCGCCGCGACTACGGCAGGAACCTGGACCGCTGGATCGGCATCCTGGACGAGGCCTTCGTGCTGCGCCGGGTCAACCAGCACATGCGCGGCGCCCGGGGCCGCGGTCCCGGGCCGCGGACGGCCCCCGCGCGGCCCGTGCCCACCCCGGACGCGCAGGAGGCCCCCTACAACGTGGGCGACCCCTCCGTGCAGCGCGAGCGCCAGGCGCTCAAGATCGCCCTGCAGTTCCCCTCGCTGGCCGTGGGCTTCGACGCGTTCACCGAGGAGGACTTCACCGTCCCCCAGCACCGCGCGGTGCTGGGGCTCATCACCGCCTCGGGCGGGGTGGCCGCCGCGCACGACCCCGCCGCGTGGGTGAACGGCCTGCGCGAGGCCGCCCCCAATGACACGCAGCGTGATTTCCTCACCCGTTTGGTGGTGGAACAGCTGGAGTTCTACGGAGAACTCGACGAGCATTACGCCCGGCAAATACTGGGCACAATCAAGACTCATTCCATCAACCGGCGCGAGTCAAACCTGAGATCGGAACTGTCCCGTCTGGAGGGAACTCCCCAGGTGGAGGAACAACAGCGTCTGCTGACCGAACTCATGGCGCTCCAACAGCAAAAACGCGCTCTCCAGGAGATGTGACGGGGCGGTATGTAGCACCGGGGTGACAATAGTAGTTCTCCCTTCCGAGGTACCCGAAAGGGCACAATGGGCGGGTGGCTCCAACAGTTGTGACCAACGAAACGCCGTCCATTCGACAGGTGGTCCGGCTGCTCCCCGACACGGGTCCGGTCAGCCGCGGCGAGGTCGCCTCGGCCCTGGACAGGCTGGACGCGCCCCCGGACTACCTGGACCAGGCGGTCGCCCACCTCGCCCGGATCGGCGTGGAGGTCTCGGGCCCCGACGACACCGGTCCCGAGGACACCGGCCCCGTCGCCGACGGCGGCAGGCGCTCCGGATCGGACCTGGTCCGCCTCTACCTGCGCGAGATCGGCCGGGTGCCGCTGCTGAGCGCCGAGCAGGAGGTCGAACTGGCCAAGGCGGTCGAGGTCGGCCTCTACGCGCAGCACTGCGCGCCCGCCGAGGGCGTGCGCACCGCGGAGGAGCTGGCCTGCCTGGTCGAGGAGGGGCTGCGGGCGAAGAGGCGCCTGATCGAGGCCAACCTGCGCCTCGTGGTGTCCATCGCCAAGAGGTACATGGGCCGCGGCCTGCTCCTGCTCGACCTGGTCCAGGAGGGCAACCTCGGCCTGATCCGCGCCGTCGAGAAGTTCGACTACGGCAAGGGCTTCAAGTTCTCCACCTACGCGACGTGGTGGATCCGCCAGGCCATCACGCGGGCGATCGCCGACCAGGCGCGCACGATCCGCATCCCCGTGCACATGGTCGAGACGATCAACAAGGTCGTCCGGGTCCAGCACCAGCTGCACCAGCAGCTCGGCCGCGAACCCAGCGTCGAGGAGATCTCCTCGGCCGCCGGGTTCGTCGGCCAGCGCGTCCTGGAGATCCAGCGGATCGCCCGGGAGCCCGTCTCGCTCCAGTCGCCGATCGGCGAGGAGGAGTCCGACTTCGGCGACTTCATCGAGGACTCCGACGCGGTCGCCCCGGTCGAGGCGGCGGCCTTCACCGTCCTCCAGGAGCAGCTGGGGACCATCCTCGGCGGCCTGTCCGACCGCGAGCGGCGCATCATCCGGCTGCGCTTCGGGATGGCCGACGGCCACCCGCACACGCTGGAGGAGGTGGGGCGCGAGTTCGGGGTGACCCGTGAGCGCATCCGCCAGATCGAGGCCAAGACCCTGGCCAAGCTCCGCCACCCCTCCCGGGCCGGGAGCCTGCGCGACTTCATCCGCACCGACTGAGGGCGTCCGCCGGCACGCGCCGGGTTCGCTCCGGCCGGAACCGTTGCCGGTGTGCCGCAGGGGGCCTGACCCGGGATGATCTTGTACTTATAGCGAGGTTCGAGCGCCCAACCTCGCTATAAGTACAAGATCACGGCGGATGGGACGGCGGTCACCACCAACGCGTGGGCCGCCCCCGGGGTTCCCGTCCGGCGGGCGGTCGGCCTGATGTGGCCGACCCGGTGTCGAACCGCCGCGTCCGGCGCGCTCGGGGTCTACCGTCGTAGGGGTGAGAGCCACGCCAGCCCCGCCGGGCGACGCACCGCCCCCGCGGCGCCGCATCCTGCCCGCCCTGGGCGCGGTCGTGGCCGCCGCAGTGCTGATCACGGGGGTCTTCGTGGCCGCGACCGGAAGGAACCCCGAGCGCCTCGGGTACTTCGCCGACTGGAACGTGGCCAACCGCGGCTACACCGTCAAGGAGCTGGAGGACAGCGGAGCCCCCGAGCACCTGACCCGCCTGATGTGGGCGTTCGGCGACATCAGCGCCGAGGGCCTGTGCCACATTCCGGGCACCCACGACCAGCCCTGGGAGCTGTACCAGCGCCGCTACGACGCGGACCAGAGCGTCAGCGGGCGGGCCGACGAGTACGAGCAGGAACTCGCGGGCAGCCTCAACCAGCTGCGCCAGCTCCAGGAGAGGCACCCCCGCCTGGGGGCCAGCCTGTCCCTGGGCGGCTGGAACTGGTCCACGCACTTCTCCACCGCGGCCCGCACCCCCGAGTCCCGGGAGGCCTTCGTGTCCTCCTGCCTGGACCTGTGGCTGCGCGGCGACCTGCCGGTGTTCGAGGGCGAACCGCAGGGCGGCGAGGGGGTGGCAGCCGGGGTCTTCGACGGCATCGACCTGGACTGGGAGTGGCCCGGGGGAGCGGGGCACCCGGACAACGTGGAGCACCCCGACGACGCGGCCAACTTCACCCTCCTGGCGGCCGAGTTCCGCCGCCAGATGGACGCGCTGTCCCGGGAGACCGGCGAGGAGTACGTCCTGTCCGCGTCGCTGCCCGGCGGGGCCGCGGCCAGCGAGGCCTATGATGCGCGGGTCTTCGAGCACCTGGACTTCGCCACCGTGCAGGGCTACGACTTCGCCGGTCCGTGGAGCGAGCGGACCGCCTACCACTCCAACCTGTACACCTCCGACGCCGACGCCAACAGCGTCGACCGGGCCGTTCAGCGCTACGTGGACCTGGGCGCGCCCCCGGACCGGCTCGTGATGGGCGTTCCGGCCTTCGGCCGCGGCTGGCGGTTGGAGGACCCCTCCGAGCCCGGGCCGGGGCAGCCGGTCGCCGGGCCCGCCGAGGACCGCTACGACGGCCCGACCATGGCCTTCTCCGAACTCCAGGAGATCGAGGGCCCCCGCGCCCTGGACGAGGAGGCGGGCGCGTACTGGGTCCTGGACGGCGACGAGTGGTGGACCTACGACAACCCCGAGGTGATCCGACTCAAGGGCGAGTACGTGCTCGAACAGGGGCTGGGCGGGCTCATGGTGTGGAACCTGGACATGGACCCCCGCGGCGAGCTGGTGCGGGCCATGGACGAGTCCCTCGGGGGCTGAGCCCCGGTGCGGCCGGGCAGCGCGCCCGGGCAGCGCGGCACGCTTGCGGCACCGCGGCCGCAGCCGCCACGCTGGCACCATGGCCGACCCGCACAGCAGCACCACAGCCCGAACCGACGTCGCCGCCCTGCGCCGCGACCTGGAGAGCCGCGTCCGGGGAACGGTCGCCTTCGACGCGGGGACACGCGCCCTCTACACCTCCGACGCCTCCAACTACCGCCGCGTCCCGCTCGCCGTGGTGGTCCCCGAGACCGTCGAGGACTGCGTGGCGGCCGTCCGCGCCTGCGCCGAGCACGGGGTGGCGGTCGTCCCCCGGGGCGGCGGCACCTCCATCGCGGGCAACGCCATCGGCACCGGCGTCGTCATCGACACCTCCCGCCACCTGCGCGCCATCGAAGGCATCGACCCCGTGGCGCGCACCGCCACCGTGCAGCCCGGCGTCATCCTCGACGACCTGCGCCGCGCCGCCGCCGAGCACGGGCTCACCTTCGCCCCCGACCCCTCCACCCACAGCCGCTGCACCGTGGGCGGCATGGTCGGCAACAACGCCTGCGGCTCCCACTCGGTCGCCTGGGGCACCACCGCCGACAACATCGTCTCCCTCGACGTGCTGCTCAGCGACGGGACCCGGCTCACCGTCGGCTCCGGCGGCGGCGAGGAGGAGCAGCGCGCCCTGGCCGCGCGCCCCGGGCGCGAGGGCGAGATCCACGCCGCCCTCGCCCGCCTCGTGGACGCCCACCGCGCCGAGCTGCGCACCGCGATGCCCGACTTCCGCCGCCGCGTGTCCGGCTACTCCCTGGACCGCCTGCTGCCGGAGAAGGGCCGCGACGTCGCCGCCGCCCTCGTGGGCACCGAGGGCACCTGCGTGTTCGTCCTCGGCGCCACCGTGCGCCTGGTCGAGTCGCCGCCCGCCCGCGCCCTCGCCGTCCTCGGCTACCCCGACGCCCCCGCGGCGGCCGACGCCGTCCCCGAACTGCTCGGCCACCGCCCGCTCACCGTCGAGGGCATCAACCACCGCATGGTCGCCTCCCTGGACCGGTTCGGCTCCGGCTCGCGCGTACCGCTGCCCGAGGGCGGCGCCTGGCTCCTGGTGGAGGTCGCCGGGAAGGACCCCGCGGACGCCGCCGACGCCGCGGAGGGCATGCTCGCCGCCCTGTCGGACACATCCCGCCCCAGCGACGCCCTCGTCGTCTCCGACCCCGCCCACCAGAAGGCGCTCTGGCGCATCCGGGAGGAGGGCGCCGGGCTCACCCAGCGCACGCCCTCCGGGGCCGAGGCCTGGTCGGGCTGGGAGGACGCCGCGGTGCCGCCCGAGAACCTGGGCGACTACCTGCGCGACTTCGAGGCGCTCATGGAGCGCCACGGCCGCTTCGGCGTGGTCTACGGCCACTTCGGCGACGGCTGCCTGCACGTGCGCATCGACTTCGAGCTCACCACCGAGCGGGGACGGCGCGAGTACCGGGAGTTCATGGAGGAGGCCGCCGACACCGTGGTCCGGCACGGCGGCTCCCTGTCGGGCGAGCACGGCGACGGCCAGGCGCGCTCGGAGCTCCTGGCCCGCATGTACCCGCCCTCCCTCGTCCGCGCCTTCGGCGAGTTCAAGCGGATCTGGGACCCCGCGGGACTCATGAACCCCGGCATCATCGTCGACCCCCTGCCCCTCGACGCCGACGTCCGGGTGGCCGCCGTCCCCAGCCCGCCCGTCCCCGGGCCCCCCGACGGACCCCGCAACCCACGAACGACGCCTCCGGAGCGGACCGGCCCGGTGCTGCCGCTGCTCTCGCGGGCCGAACTGGCCTACCGCGAGGACGACGGCGACCTCGCCAAGGCGCTGCGCCGCTGCTCCGGGGTCGGCAAGTGCCGCCGCCAGGAGGGGCCGGGCGTCATGTGCCCCAGCTACCAGGTCACCCAGGAGGAGAAGCACTCCACCCGGGGCCGCGCCCACCTGCTGTTCGAAATGGCCAGCGGAGACGTCATCACCGACGGCTGGCGCTCGGAGGAGGTGCGCGAGAGCCTGGACCTGTGCCTGTCCTGCAAGGGCTGCCTGAGCGACTGCCCGGTCAACGTGGACATGGCCTCCTACAAGGCCGAGTTCCTGCACCAGCACTACCGGGGCAGGGTGCGCCCGGCCGCCCACTACTCCATGGGCTGGCTGCCCCTCTGGGCGCGCCTGGCCTCGCTCGCCCCGGCCGAGGCCAACCGCGCCGCCCGGCTGCCCGGGGTCTCGCGTCTGGCCAAGAGGGTCGCGGGGGTGGCCGCCCAGCGCGACCTGCCCTCGTTCGCCCGCACCACCTTCACCCGCGCGTTCCGGCGCCGCGCCGCGCGCGGGCCGGCCCGCACCGGCGGACCGAGGGTGGTGCTGTGGCCGGACACCTTCGGCAACCACCTCAACCCGAACGTGCCCGCGGCCGCCGTGCGCGTGCTGGAGGACGCCGGGTTCACCGTGGTGCTGCCCCGCGGACAGGTGTGCTGCGGCCTGACGTGGGTGTCCACCGGGCAGCTGGACACCGCCCGCGCGGTGATGCGCCGCGCGGTGCGGGCGCTGGAGCCGCTGGTGGAGGAGGGGCTGCCCGTGGTGGGCCTGGAGCCCAGCTGCACCGCCGCGCTGCGCCACGACCTGGTCGAGCTGCTCCCGGGCGAGCGGAGCGAGCGGGTGGCCGCGGCCGTGCACACGCTCGCGGGCTTCCTCAACGAGTACGCGCCCGACTGGCGGCCTCCCCGGATCGCGGCCTCGGCCCTGGCGCAGGTGCACTGCCACCAGCACGCGGTGATCGGCTTCGACGCCGACCGCGAGCTGATCGCCCGCGCGGGGATCGACGGCGAGGTGCTGGACTCGGGCTGCTGCGGGCTGGCGGGCGACTTCGGGTTCACCGAGGGCCACTACGAGGTGTCCGCGGCCATCGGCGAGCGCGAGCTGCTGCCCCGGGTGCGCGGCGCGTCCCCGGACACGCTGGTGCTGGCCGACGGCTACAGCTGCCGCACCCAGATCGAACAGGGGGCGGGCCGCCGGGCG
This sequence comes from Nocardiopsis synnemataformans DSM 44143, assembly GCA_000340945.1. Taxonomy (GTDB): domain Bacteria; phylum Actinomycetota; class Actinomycetes; order Streptosporangiales; family Streptosporangiaceae; genus Nocardiopsis; species Nocardiopsis synnemataformans. Next base: position 22,675 of record ANAW01000133.1, read on the forward strand.
CTGCACCTGGCCGAGGTGCTGGCGCGGGGACTGGCGGAACGCGACGCGCGGGAGCCCGCCGGACGGCCCGACCACGTGTGACTCCTGTCGTGTCCTGGGGAGCGTGTGACCCTGCCGACATCCCCCGGGGGTTCCCGCAGTTCCGGGCCCCTCCGGGGCCGCGGCTGGTCGGTGGCCGAGAGGCTGAGCCTTCCGCCGGACCGCGTCCGTGGCTAGGGTGACCGTGCGTTCCGGCGCGGTCCGCGCCCGTGACCCCCTCCGCGCCCCGCGGACCGGGCCCCGCACCGGGCGCGAGCACCTACCGTAGGCGTCGTCCCGCCCGCGCGGCGGGACCGCCGACCACCAGGCGGCGGGCCACCCCACCGCCGCAGAACGGGGTTCCTCCATGGCCACTTCCACCGGGCTCCGCGCCGCCGCGGCCGTCTCCCTGACGGCGCTCCTGGCCGCGGGCTGCGCGAGCCAGGGCGGGGACGAGCTCGCCTCGTCCACCTCCTCCACCGCGGACACCGCCCCCGAGGCGTCCGAGGCCGCCTTCGACGGCTTCCCCGAGGGCACGTTCGACTACCAGCTCGGCGCCTCCTACGCCCCGCCGTCGGGCGTGGGCACGGTGGTGCGCGACTCCACCTCCGAGCCGGCGGAGGGGATGTACTCCGTCTGCTACGTCAACGGCTTCCAGACCCAGCCCGGCGACCTGGAGTGGTGGCTGGAGGAGCACCCGGACCTGATCCTGCGCGACGCCTCGGGCGAGCCCGTCGTCGACGAGAACTGGCCCGACGAGCGCCTCCTGGACACCTCCACCGAGGACAAGCGCTCCGACATCGCCGACATCCTCGCCGAGACCGTCGCCGCCTGCGCGGACAAGGGCTTCGACGCGGTCGAGTTCGACAACCTGGACTCGGACCTGCGCTCCCAGGGCCTGCTCACGGTCGACGACAACCTCGCGCTGGCCGCCGAGCTGGTCGGGCTCACCCACGGACACGGCATGGCCGCGGGCCAGAAGAACTCCGCCGAGGTCACCGAGCGCGCCAGGGAGGAGGTCGGCTTCGACTTCGCGATGACGGAGGAGTGCGCGGTGTGGAACGAGTGCGAGGCCTACACCGACGTCTACGGCGACGCCGTCCTGGCGGTGGAGTACCCCGAGGCGCTGGAGGAGGAGGGGATGACCTTCGAGGAGGCCTGCGCTGCTCCGGGCGCGCCCTCCCGGATGATCCTGCGTGACCTGGACCTGGTCGGCCCCGACCACGGGGACTACCTCTTCGAGGCCTGCTGACCGCTCCCGGTCACCCGGTGCCGGGCGCGCGGAACCTTCTCAGCCGCCCGGCGCCGGTCGGGCACGGGGAAGGACACCCGGGGCCCGGCTCACACGCCCATCTGGTCGTGGAGGGCGTCCAGGGCGCGGGAGACGGCGTCGGCCAGCCGCGGGTCCCGCTGGTCCACCCCCTCGCCCAGGTGGATGCGCCAGGCCACGTCGGCGCCGCCGGGAGGCCGCCGCGCCACCAGGCGGAAGCCCGTGGAGGAGTCCGCGCCGGGGAAGGGCACGAAGCGGTTGACCAGGATGGTCGCGGTGACCCGCTCGGAGACGGTCTCGGCCAGGCGGCGGTAGTCCACGCCGTCGGCGCCCGGGTCCGAGCGCAGCCGCACCGTGTGCTCGCCCGCGCCCTCCTCCAGGAAGGTGAAGGTGTCGGGGCTCCAGCTGGCCCGGTCGATGTCCTGCCAGGGCACCGCGCGCCCGTCGGGCAGGTGCAGGGCCCGCGTGGTGGCGGCCAGGACGGGCGCCGTCGCCTCCCCGGCCGGGGAGGCGACGGGCGCGTGGGCCAGCACGCGCTCGCCCCGCTCCAGCCGGGCGCGCAGCGCCGCGGGTACGCCCCTGGAGAACAGGGCCACTAGCGGTTCCCGCCGTTGCCGGGGGAGCCGTTCTCCTCCGGCGGCTGGGTGCCGTTGGACCTGTGGCTCTCCCACTCGACGAGCTCGATCTCCTCGTCGGTGGGACGCGCGAGGAAGTCGCGCACGGACGTGACCGGCATCTTGTCCACGGCCTTGTCGTAGACGGTGCGGCCCGCGTTGCTGACCTGGGCGCCGACCAGGCCGGCGACCTCCTGGACGACCGGGCTGTCGGCCACCTTGCGCGCGGTGCGCGCGAGCTGCTCGTAGCGGGCCCTGCCCGCCCGCGCTCCCAGGACGTAACCGATGGCGAGTCCGGCGGCGAACGTGATCCGGTAACGCATGGTCTACCTCTTCACCCTTTGGAGACGATCGGCGTGATCCGTGCTCGACGTTACCCCGTCGCGACCGCGCCACACATGCCGACACCGGTCACGAGCACTCCGCGGGGACGCTAGGCTTGATGTGTCGCCACGGCCCGGCCGTGGGGCGAATGCCATCCCGCGTAGCTCAATCGGCAGAGCAGCCGGCTGTTAACCGGCAGGTTATTGGTTCGAGTCCAATCGCGGGAGCAGCACGAGGGCCCGTCGGAAGCATCCGGCGGGCCCTCGGCCTTTCCGGTGGCCGGGCGGGCGGCTGAGCGGGTGGCCGGAGCCGGTGCGGGAGGCGAAAACCCGTCGCGAGCACCCTCCGGAAGGCGCTAGGCTAGGGGATGTCGCCGAGCCTCCGGGGCTCGGGGACCAGTGCGATCCCGCGTAGCTCAATCGGCAGAGCAGCCGGCTGTTAACCGGCAGGTTATTGGTTCGAGTCCAATCGCGGGAGCAGCAAGGACAGGGTCCTTCCCCAGCAGGGGAGGGGCCCTGTCTCGTTGTGCCCGGCCCGCTTTCTTCGCGCCGGGGCCCTGGCGGATTTCGGGGGCGGATTCCCCGGTTTCCCCCGGATTGGTTGTCTTCGTGTGCTCGCGGCCCTGAATTCCCCAAGGCCCCGCACGCCTCGACCGCCTCGCACACTCGCGCCTGCGGCCCTTTCGGGTGCCAGGAGTTCCCAGCTGTCACGGTTGTCCCACCCGTCTCACGAGTTCGCGCCTACGCGCCTCATTTCCAAAGGTATTCCGGAAAACTTCCGTTACTCCACTGGAAAAAGGCCGAAAGTTCTTCCTACCATGGAGGCTCGCACCGCTGGTTCCGGCCCGTGACCCTCCACCCCCACCGGAAGTCCGCAAGCGGGCTCCCGGCCGCCGCACGCGCGGCGGCGCCTCCCCGTCGGGCCGGACCGGCACACCCCCCCGTCCGGCGCGCACCGGCGGGTACGCGACCCGACGCCATCCGGCAGGGGCCGTTCCGGCCGACCGCGCGCCCTCCCTCCGGAGGTCCTCATGCGCTTCCACCGCCACCGATCCCGGGTGTGGGCGGCCACGGCCCTCGTGGCCGCGGCCAGCCTGGCCACCACCCTCGTCCCGCCGACCGGCGCCGCCGCGCGGGCCGAACCCGCCGCCGAGCACAGCGGCGCCGACTGCGCGGTGCCCGACCCCGGCTCCTCGGCCGCCGACCCCCTGCTTCCCGACCCCTTCACCAGCCTGGACGGCACCCGCGTCTCCACCCGGGAGGAGTGGGAGTGCCGACGGGCGGAGATCCACGAACTCGCGGAGCGCTCCGTCTACGGGCAGAAACCCGCGCCGCCCGACAGCGTCACGGGCACGGTCACCTCGTCCGGCATCACCGTGAACGTGACGGACCAGGGCCGCAGCACCAGCTTCTCGGCGTCGGTGGCCCTGCCGAGCGGCTCGGGGCCCTTCCCGGCCGTCATCGTCTACGGCGGGTTCGGGGCGGACACGGCCACCATCAACGCCGCGGGCGCCGCAGTCATCAGCTACGACCCCTTCGCGGTCGGGGCCGAGGGCACCTCGCGGGGCAACAAGCAGGGCGCGTTCTACGACATCTACGGCTCCTCCAGCAGCACGGGGCTGCTCATGGCCTGGGCCTGGGGCGCGAGCCGCATCATCGACGTCGTCGAGCAGTCGGGCGGCAGCGTCCTCCGGGCGGACGCGACCGGCGTCACCGGGTGCTCGCGCTACGGCAAGGGCGCCCTCGTGGCGGGCGCGTTCGACCAGCGCATCGACCTGACCATGCCGATCGAGTCGGGTACCGGCGGTGTCCCCGCCTTCCGCGGAGTCGCCCAGGAGAGCGGCGCCCAGCCCCTGAGCAGCGCCTACGGTGAACAGCCGTGGCTGGGTGACGCCTTCGGCTCCCACACGGGCAACCCGAGCACGCTGCCGGTGGACACGCACCAGATCCTGGGCATGATCGCGCCGCGGGGGCTCTTCGTCATGGAGAACCCCCACATCGACTGGCTGGGCGCCCGGTCCGGGAGCGTGGCGGCCCTGGGCGGAGCGCAGGTCTACCGGGCGCTCGGCGCGCAGGACAACATCAGCTACTGGTCCGACGTCCAGGACGGCACCCACTGCGCCACCAGGCCCGAGTGGCGGGCCCCGCTGCGACAGAGCATCGAGACGTTCCTGCACGGGACGGGCGAGGCCCCCGGCGTGTTCCGGGTCGCGCCCGGCAGGTCCGGCGACCTGTCCGAGTGGAGGGACTGGCAGACCCCGACCCTGACCGACGGCGGCGGTGGCGACGATGGCGGCGGTGATGACGGCGGCGGTGACAACGGTGGTGGCGACGACGGTGGAGGTGATGACGGTGGTGGCGACGACGGCGGCACGGACGGCGCCTGCACGGCCAGCTACCGGACGGTCAACAGCTGGTCCGGCGGTTTCCAGGGCGAGGTGTCGGTCCGCAACGACGGCGCCAGTGCGCTCGACGGCTGGACCGTCGGCATGACCCTGGCCCCGGGGCAGTCCGTGGGCAACCTCTGGAACGGGGTGAACACCGGCACCAGCGGAGCCGTCACGGTGCGCAACACCTCCTGGAACGGCGCCATCGCGGCCGACGGCACCGTCACCTTCGGCTTCGTCGCCACCGGGGACTCCTCCGCGGCCCCCAGCGGCATCAGCTGCACCAGCCCTTGACCCCTCCTTCCACCCTGACGAGACCCGCCCCGGCGCGCTTCCGCCCGCCGGGGCGGACCCCGGGCGGACGGGCGGCGGAGGTTCTGTAGCGCCGGGTCCCGGCGGGACGGCGTTGACGGGACGCCCTGCGGTCAGGGCGAGCGCGGGCGCTGGTAGGGGGCGCGCCCTTCCATCACAGCGCGCGACACGGTCACGGCACGCTTGTGGGCGCCGGGCCCGCTCCGACCGGCTTCCCGGTCCGGTGGGACGGCGGCGGCCCGGGCTGCTGGGAGGGGGCCGCGGCCGAGGGACTACGGCCCGGGGGGCGACGCGCGCACGCTCACCGGCGAGGGGATCGTCTCCGGCAACGGCAACGGCAACGGCACCGGGTCCGCGCCCGTGCTCTCGGGCGCCGTCCTCGGTGACGGGGCTGCCGGGTTCCCCTGCCGGACATCCACCATCCGCGCCAGCGGTTCGGGCGCCGCTGAGGCACTCCGGCGGTCCCCGTGATCGGGACACGGGACCGCTCGGTGTGCAGGGCCCCTGGGCTGAGGGGCCGGGTGTTGCGCGGTGGCGGACCTCGCCCGCTGCCGGTCCGGGGCGGCTGCGACGCGGGGAGGAGGAACGCCTCAGATCCCGCCGACGCCGCCGATGAGCAGTCGGCGGTTGCGCTGGGGCATCTGGTAGCAGCCGGGTACGGGCGGGGCCACGGGCAGCGTGCGCCACCGCTGGACCTCGATCACGCCGGGCTCGGCGACGCGCCAGCCCTCGAAGAAGCCGAGGATGGCCTGCCGGGAGCGCCAGCGGCCGGAGCGCAGGCGCTCGGCGAACACCTGGTCCAGCTGCTCGGCCCGCGCCGCGTCCTTGGGGTAGACGGCCGGGTCGGGGCGGCAGTAGTGGCTGAGGACCATGTGGCTGCCGGGGGCCAGGGCGTCGCGCAGGGCGGCGATGTGCCCGGCCGGGTGGTCGGCGTCGGAGGTGTGCGTGACGGCGCCGGTGAGCAGCAGGCCGACGGGCTCGTCCAGGTCGAGGAAGCTCCGGGTCTCGGAGCTGTTCAGGAGCTCTTCCGGACGGGTGAGCGAGGCGCGCACCGCGGTGGTGGTGCGCCGGTCGCGGAGCAGGGCGAGGTGGTGGGTCAGGACCACCGGGTCTTCGGTGGCGTAGACGACCCGGGCCCGGGGGTCGCTCTCGTGCGCGACCTCGTGCGGGTCGCCCGGTGCGGGCAGGCCCGCGCCGAACTGGATGAACTGCCGGATGCCCAGGTCCGCGCACAGGTGGCGGACGGCGCGCTGGAGGAAGGCCCGCTCGCCCAGCACGAGGTCCTGGAACCCCGGGGCGGCCCGCTCCGCGCGGCTGGCCAGGTCCCGGTCCGCCTCGAAGTGGTCCTTGCCCTTGAGGTGGAAGGAGTGCAGCCGCGCCACGCTGGGCCGGGTCAGGTCGACGGCGGGCGGTGGGTGGGCGCGGACGTGTTTGCCCCCCGCCTGCCTCAGGAAAGCGGGAGAGGTGAATCGAGACATCGCCGTCCTCTTGTCTGAGGTGGGAAGAGTGGTCGACCACTGGATTGTATTCCGCGTGAGCGGTGTTGTTAACCGAGTCACAGACACCGGTCATAAAAATCGGTGTTCGCGGTGCCCGGGAAGTACTGCGGGGTGCGGCGAAGGGCGGTCCTGGGTGGGCTAGGAGTTATACCCCTAATGTCCATTATGAGAGGAATCAGGACGGGGTCCCGGAGGCCGTAAGCCCGTGGATACGGGCTTCCCGGGTTCCGCGAGTGCGCGTGTGTGACGGTGGAGACGTGTGGGTACGGATGGTTGTGTCCCGCCCCCGGGGCGGACCCGCGGGCGCGTTCCCCGTGCGGGAACGGCGAAAAGCGTTCCCCGCGTATATCGGAGGGAAATTCCGCGCCCGTAGTCGCTACCTGCGGGAATTCCCCGTCGCGCCCAGGAATGCGGCGCAACCGGTGAAGGGCGGAGTGGCGGTCCGAAAACACCGGAACACCGTTCGGACGCCGGTTCTCCCAAGCGCTCGCCCTCCCGGGCAGCGGCCCGCCCGGACAGCCGCCCTCCTTCCGGACGCTCGCCCTCCCGGGCACCGGCCCGCCCGGCTCCGCGCTGTGGCTAGCCTGGGACCATGGACCGCCCGTACACCATCCTCAGCTGCGCCATGTCGGTCGACGGACGCATCGACGACACCGGGCCCGAGCGGCTGCGCCTGTCCAACGAAGCCGACTTCGCCGAGATCGACGAACTGCGGGCGGAGTGCGACGCCATCCTCGTCGGCGCGGGCACCCTGCGCGCCGACAACCCGCGGCTGCTGGTGCGCTCCCCGGAGCTGCGCGCACGCCGCCGGGAACGCGGACGCACCGCGCACCTGCTCAAGGCCCTGGTCACCCGCAGCGGAGAGGTCGACCCCGCGGCCCGCTTCTTCTCCACCGGGGACGCGGGCGCCGTCGTCTACACCGGCGGGACGGGCGTGGACACCGCCCGGCGCGCGCTGGCCGACCGGCCCGCCGCCGACCCGCCCGCCGAGGTCGTGGACGCCGGGGACCCCCCCACCGCCCGGGCCGTGCTGGCCGACCTGGCCGACCGGGGCGTCGCCCGCCTGCTGGTCGAGGGCGGCGGGCACATGCACACCCTCTTCCTCACCTCGGGGCTGGTCGACGAGCTCCGGCTGGCGGTGGCCCCCTTCCTGGTGGGCCAGGAGGACGCCCCGCGCTTCGTCGTGCCCGGTGCCTTCCCCCAGACCCCCGACGCGCCGATGCGGCTGGTGGAGGTCAGGGCGCTGGGCGACGTGGCCGTCCTGCGCTACCGGCTGGCCCCGGAAGCGGCACGCGTGAGCGCCGGTCCGCCCCCCGCCGAGGGGGAGGCCGACGCCCGGTGGCTGCGCCGCACCGTCGAGCTGTCCCGCTCCTGCCCGCCCTCGGACACGGCGTTCTCGGTGGGCTGCGCCGTGGTCGCCGCCGACGGCACCGTCCTGGGCGAGGGCTACTCGCGCCGCGACGACCCGCACGACCACGCCGAGGAGGCGGCCCTGCGGGAGGTGGACGCCGACGACCCCCGGCTGTCCGGTGCCACCCTGTACTCGTCCCTGGAACCGTGCAGCTCCCGCTCCTCCCGGCCGCTGCCCTGCTCGGCCCTGATCCTGGCCACGCCCGTCGCGCGCGTGGTGTTCGCCTGGCGCGAGCCCTCCGTGTTCGTGGACTGCGACGGCGCCGAGCGCCTGCGCGCGGCGGGCCGGACGGTCGTGGAGCGGCCCGACCTGGCCGGGGGCGTGCGCGAGGTCAACGCCCACCTGCTGGGCTGAGCGGGGTCCGCCGCCGGCGGGCGGACGGGCCCCGTGGGCAGGACCCTCCCGCGCCGAAGCGGGACAGATCCCCGTGTGCCGCCCCCTCCTGCCCCGAAGCGGGAGGGGGCGTCAGAGCCGGTCCACGTCCGCCACGTGCACGACCGCGCGCCCCTCGACGTCGGACGCGGCCAGGTCCACCTCGGCGCTGATGCCCCAGTCGTGGTCGCCCGCAGGGTCGGCGAAGATCTGGCGGACCCGCCACAGCTCCGGCTCCTGCTCGATGAGCAGCATCGCCGGGCCGCGCGCGTCCGGGCCGGTGCCGATCGCGTCGTGCTCCTCGAAGTAGGCGTCCAGGGCCTCCTCCCAGGCCTCGGCGTCCCACTCCCCGTCCTCGTCCATCCGCCCGAGCTCGTCGTGGCGGCGCAGGGCGGCCAGCTCCACGCGGCGGAACATCTCGTTGCGCACCAGCACCCGGAACGCCCGCTCGTTGGTGGTGACGGGCCGCACCTTCTCCTCGGCGGCGGCCGCGTCCTGCGGCACCTCCGCCTCGGGGTTGGTCAGCTGCTCCCACTCGTCCAGCAGGCTGGAGTCCACCTGGCGGACCAGCTCGCCCAGCCACTCGATGAGGTCGCGCAGCTCCTCGGTCTTGGCGTCGTCGGGCACCGTCTGGTTGAGCGCCTTGTACGCGCTGGCCAGGTAGCGCAGCACGAGCCCCTCCGAGCGGGCCAGCTCGTAGTAGCCCACGTACTCGGTGAAGGTCATCGCCCGCTCGTACATGTCCCGGGCCACCGTCTTGGGCCGGAGCGGGTGGTCGCCCACCCACGGGTGGCCGCGCCGGTACACCTCGTAGGCGTGGCCGAGCAGCTCCTCCAGCGGCTTGGGGTAGTCGACCTCCTCCAGCCGCTCCATGCGCTCGTCGTACTCGATGCCGTCCATCTTCATCTGCTGGACGGCATCGCCACGGGCCTTGTTGAGCTGGGCCCCCAGGATCTGCCTCGGGTCGTCCAGGGTGGACTCCACCACGCTGAGCACGTCCAGCGGGTACGTGGGCGACGCCTTGTCCAGCAGCTCCAGCGCGGCCAGCGCGAACGTGGACAGCGGCTGGTTGAGCGCGAAGTCGGCCTGGAGGTCCACGGTCAGCCGCGCGGTGCGCCCCTGCGCGTCGGGTTCGGGGAGCGCCTCCACGATCCCGCCGTCCAGCAGCGACCGGTAGATGGCGATGGCCTCGCTGATGTGGCGGCGCTGCCTCGGGCGGTCGTCGTGGTTCTCGGTGAGCAGGTGCTTCATCGCCGGGAAGCAGTCGCCCGGACGGGCGATCACGCTCAGCAGCATGGCGTTGCTGACCCTGAACCGCGAGGTCAGGGGCTCGGGGTCGGCCTCGACGAGCTTGGTGAAGGTGGCCTCGTCCCAGGAGACGAAGCCCTCCGGGGCCTTCTTGCGCACCACCTTGCGCCGCTTCTTGGCGTCGTCGCCGACCTTGGCCAGCGCCTTCTCGTTCTCGACGACGTGCTCGGGCGCCTGGGCCACCACGTTGCCGACGGTGTCGAACCCGGGCCGTCCCGCGCGCCCGGCGATCTGGTGGAACTCGCGGGCGCGCAGGCGGCGCACGCGCACACCGTCGTACTTGCTCAGCGCGGTGAACAGCACCGTGCGGATGGGCACGTTCACGCCCACGCCGAGGGTGTCGGTGCCGCAGATGACCTTGAGCAGCCCCGACTGCGCCAGGCGCTCGACCAGGCGCCGGTACTTGGGCAGCATGCCCGCGTGGTGCACGCCGATGCCGTGCCGCACGTACCGGGACAGGTTGCGGCCGAACTTGGTGGTGAAGCGGAAGTTGCCGATCTCCGCGGCGATCGCCGCCTTCTCCTCCTTGGTGCACATGTTGATGCTGGTCAGCGACTGCGCGCGCTCGACCGCCTGCGCCTGGGTGAAGTGCACGATGTACACGGGGGCGTTGCCGCTGCCGAGCAGTTCCTCCAGCGTCTCGTGCAGCGGGGTGACCCGGTAGTCGTAGTAGAGGGGGACGGGGCGCTCGGCCGAGGCCACCACGGCGGTGGAGCGCCCGGTGCGCTTCTCCAGGTCCTCCTCGAAGCGGCTGACGTCGCCCAGGGTGGCCGACATCAGCAGGAACTGCGCCTGCGGCATCTCCAGCAGCGGCACCTGCCACGCCCACCCGCGGTCGGGCTCGGCGTAGAAGTGGAACTCGTCCATGACGACGGTGTTGATGTCGGCGTCCGCGCCCTCGGCCAGGGCGATCTGGGCCAGGACCTCCGCCGTGCAGCACACGATGGGCGCGTCGGCGTTGACGCTGGCGTCGCCGGTCATCATGCCGACGTTGTCGGTGCCGAAGATCTTGCACAGGTCGAAGAACTTCTCCGACACCAGCGCCTTGATGGGCGCGGTGTAGAACGCGCACTCGTTCCGGGCCAGCGCGGCGAAGAGCGCGCCCGTGGCCACCATGCTCTTGCCCGAACCGGTGGGGGTGTTGAGGATGACGTTGGACCCGGAGACGACCTCGATGAGGGCCTCCTCCTGGTGCGGGTAGAGGGTGAGGCCCCGCTCCTCGGCCCACAAAGCGAACGCCTCGAAGAGGGAGTCGGGTTCTGGTTCGGCCGGAAGCACATCGATGAGACTCACGGTCTCTATACTGCCTGCTTCCCGGCCCGCTTCGGGACGGTGCGCCGCGCGGGCCGCCCCGCACCCCGCAACGGCGAAGGGCGCACCCCGTGCGGGGGTGCGCCCTTCGCGTCACCGGCGTCGCGGCGGTCAGACCAGGCCGAGCTGCCTGACGGTGTCGCGCTCCTCGACGAGCTCCTTGACGGAGGCGTCGATGCGGGCGCGGGAGAAGTCGTCGATCTCCAGGCCCTGCACGATCTCCCAGCTGCCCCCGCGCGAGACGACGGGGAAGGAGGAGATGATGCCCTCGGGCACGCCGTAGGAACCGTCGGACGGGATGGCCGCGGAGGTCCAGTCGCCCTCGGGGGTGCCGTTGACCCAGTCGTGGACGTGGTCGACGGCGGCGTTGGCGGCGGAGGCGGCCGAGGAGGCGCCCCGGGCCTCGATGATCGCGGCGCCGCGCTTGGCGACGGTCGGGATGAAGTCGTTCTCCAGCCAGGCCTGGTCGCCGACGGCCTTGGCCGCGTTGGCGCCGTTGACCTCGGCGTGGAACACGTCCGGGTACTGGGTGGCGGAGTGGTTGCCCCAGATCGTGAGCTTCCGGATGTCGTTGATCGACACGCCGAGCTTCTTGGCGAGCTGGGTGAGCGCGCGGTTGTGGTCCAGGCGGGTCATCGCGGTGAAGCGCTCGGCCGGGACGTCGGGGGCGTGGCTCTGGGCGATGAGGGCGTTGGTGTTGGCGGGGTTGCCCACCACCAGCACGCGGATGTCGTCGGCCGCGCCGGCGTTGATCGCCTCGCCCTGGGGCTTGAAGATGCCGCCGTTGGCCTCCAGCAGGTCGCCGCGCTCCATGCCCTTGCCGCGCGGGCGGGCGCCGACCAGCAGGGCGACGTTGGCGCCCTGGAAGGCCTGGGTGGCGTCGTCGAAGATGTCGATGCCCTGGAGCAGCGGGAAGGCGCAGTCGTCCAGCTCCATCGCCGTGCCCTCGGCGGCCTTGACGGCCTGCGGAATCTCCAGCAGGCGCAGCTTCACCGGGGTGTCGGCGCCGAGCAGCTGGCCGGAGGCGATCCGGAACAGCAGCGCGTAGCCGATCTGGCCGGCGGCGCCGGTGACGGTGACGTTGACGGGTGCTTTGGACATGACGTGAACTCTCCCTGACGACGTTTCGCGACCCGCGATGCTCACAACGGGTTCGACGCGGCTTCGGTGCCGGGCGCTGGGGGCCGTCCAGGCGCGCGCCGCACCTCACCACCCTAGACCGCGCGCTCCCGCGTGCTGTGACCCAGGTGCGCGGTACGCGTCCGCGCGCCGCTCGGCGGGGGCGGACGGGAGGCCCTGTCCGGTAACGGATTTAGGGCGGGGAAACGTCGGACCCACCCTGTTAGGATGGCGTTTGCCGATCACGGCGGGCCGGTAGCTCAGTTGGTTAGAGCAGGGGACTCATAATCCCTGGGTCGCGGGTTCGAGTCCTGCCCGGCCTACCCTCTCCGAACACGAAAAAAGCGCCTCCCACCTGTGGATACAGGCAGGAGGCGCTATCGCTTTCCCTACGGTTGGCTACGGGCTTCTACGGCCCCGTCCGGGTGGCCACGGGGAATACACGTTGAAGTTTCAGAAGCCCTCGAACCCGGCCGCCGCCCGGCGGCGCGCCTCCTGTTCCCGGCCCTCCAAACAGCGCGCATAAACACGAAGCAGGACATCGACGCTGTGTCCCGCCCATTTCGCCACCTGGGGAGGGTCGATTCCCTCGTTCAACCATGTGGAGACGCAGGCGCTGCGCAGGTCGTAGGGACGCCGGGCCAGAGGCGTGTCGAGCTGGTCCCTGCTGAGGGCCGCCCGCCGGGCCCTGCGCCAGGCCTTGGAGTAGGTGCTGGTGGCCAGCTGCCGGCCCCGCTCGCCGAAGAACACCAGACCGTTCGGCCCCTTCTCCTCCCGCTGGCCGTGCTCCCACAGGATGCGGCTGAGCAGCGGCAGGCAGGGGACAGGCCGGGTCTCGCCCTCCGCCCGCCCCTTGGGCGGCCTGGTGTCCCGCTGACGGCCGCTGTCCGTCCACCGGCGGCCCACGTCGGGGGCGACCTCCCGCACCGTGATCTCCCCCCAGGCGTCCTCGGGGGCGACCCACTCACCCGTTTTCTCGTCCCGGGTGAAAGCGGGCAGCCTCACGTCGGACCAGAGCAGATTCACGGCTTCCTCGGGCCGCAGCGCGGCGAAGTACATCACCGCGAAGAAGGGCCTCAGAAGCTCACCGCTGCGGTTCTCCGCGGACAACGCGTCCAGCAGCTTCCGGGCGAGTGCGGGGCTGGGCACCGACCGCTCGTCGACGACGTTGTTGACCTTCGGCGGCGTCCATTTGATCGCGCCTGCGGGATTGCGGTGGAAGCTCACCGGATTCGCCTCCAGATGGCGGCGCTCCACAGCGAAATCCAGGCAATGCGACAGGATCCGCTTGCCCTTCACCGCTGACTTGGCCCCGAGACTTCCGCCGCCGTTCTCGGGCAGCTTGCTGGTCACCTCGGTCAGCACCCTCCGGGCCACGGCCGGGTCGCTCAGCCGCTGGACGGGCAGAGTGTGATCTTTCAGCCATGTCAGCGCCTGCTCGATCTCCGGCGGGCGCTCCCTGTCCCGGTGCACTTTGTTGAGGGCCCAGTTCCTCATGGCGGTGCGCAGCAGGTCGTCGCAGGGGCGGTCGGGGGCCTGGTCGTCCACCAGGGCGACCGTGGCCTTGGCCAGGTACTTGCCCCGGTCGAGGCGGTGACTCGCCGAGACGCCCCAGTGGGTGTCCACGTAGTCGCACACGAAGGAGAACCAGGAGACCTCCGAGGCCTTGTCCGCCTCCGCCTGCGCCGGATCCTTCCAGGAGGCGGGTCGCCCCGTGGTGAGGCTGAACGCCTCACCACGGTTGGTGGCGGCCACCAGTTCGGACCGGAAGGAGTCGGACATGGCGGCGGTGCTGTGCGGTTCGCGGAACTCGTTCTCCCCGACCCGCCAGCGCACGGTGTGCGTGGTCTTCCGCTTGCCCTTGTAGACCTCGATCTTCTTCCAGATTCGAACGTCGTAGGTGATGGAGTCCATCAGGAGGCGTCCTCCAACGCGGCCATGTACTGCTCGAAGGCCGACCGGCGGATGCGGAGCTGGCCGTTGGGCAGCTTGGCGCACTTGGGCGCCCGCCCTTTGGCCCGCCAGTCGTTGAAGGTGGACCGGGCGATGCCCAGCTCCTCGCAGAACTCGTCCACGGTGAGCCAGTTCCGGGAGCGCTGCGCCGGGATGCGGAGGGCCTTGGTGCTCATTCGGGTGCGACCTCCAGGTAGACGCGGACGTGGCCGGGGTTCTTGCGGCTCGGGTAGTGCTCGGAGGGGTCGGCGGAGGGCAGCGCGGTGGTGATGGCGTCCACGACCTGGTCGACGACCTCGGGCGGTCCGATCACGCGGACCTTGGTCAGGTCCAGGCGGCGCTTGCTGTGGTCGGGCATGCTGGCAGTACCTCATTCCTTCGGGTTGGGGCGCGGCCCCGGACGGGCTTGGTAGGCATCGGTCCGGGGCCGCTTCGTGTTTTTGCGGTCTGGTCAGATGCGGTGGCGGTGCGCGCAGATCGTGCACACCGTCGGGTGCGTGGTGGCCTCGAAGCGGCGGAACGTGGACCCGCAGGAGGTGCACCGGCCGGTCTCCACCGGTTCGGGAGGCGTCTTTTCAGAGAGTGCGGGGAAGCTAGCCTCCGCAGGCTCCGTAGCCTCCGCGGCCGTCTGTGACCTGCGGTGATGCGCGGAGTCTGGTGCGGAGGCTGCGGAAGCTGGAGCCTCCGCGTCCGACGGGTCGGATGTGACTGCCTGGTCAAAAAAAAGGGCGTCCTGCCTAGTCACCGGGGTGGCCGGGGCAGGACTGGCGTGCGGAGCCTGCTGCGGAGGCTGTGGATCTGGGCTCTCCAGGCTGTGGGCGGTGAAGGTGTAGAGCTGGCGGCGGTGCCGGTCCTGGGAGCGCCCGGCCTCGGTCACCGTGATGCCGATGCTGCGCAGCACCGGAGCGTCGCGCTTGAGCTGGCCGGAGGCGCGGGTGGCGTCCACCGGCCACGAGCGCGGCCGCGGGTCCGGCGCGTCGATGAGGGCCAGGAGCTGGCTGATGGAGCCGGTCCACTCCTGCTGCTGGTCGACGAAGTCGGCCACCGCGCTGGTGAACGGCTTGGCGTCCAGCAGGTCGGCGGTGGTCACCTGCGAGGCGGTCAGGTAGGTGTCCAGGGTGTTCCACCCCGTGACCGTGTCCAGGGCCCCGAGGATGCGCGCGAAGTCGGCCATGCGGGGCAGCTCGGCCAGGTGCGTGGTGGGCAGCTCGGCCAGCACCTTGCACAGCAGGTCCAGCAGGGCGGCCCGGATGGCGGGCGCGTCGCGGTGGTAGGCGGCGGCGACCTCGCTGTGGGCGCGGCGCTGCTCCTTCTTGATGGGCAGGAACTCCACCGTCAGCATCCGCTCGGACAGGTCCGAGGCCAGGGCGCCGGTGTCGATCGAGGTGAGCGCGATCAGACGCCGGAAGCTGAGCACCGATACGTCATCGTCGGAGTACAGGGCCCTATCGACCAGGCCGTCGCCGGTGACGGCCTTGCACAGGGTGTCCGAGAGCCACATCGGGATCGTGGACACGTTGTCCAGGCACACCGCCCAGGAGGCCGACGCGACCGTGGCCCAGGTCTTGATGTCGCGGGGCAGGGAGCGCAGCGCCGCCGGGCTGGGATCGAGCAGATTGATCAGCATCTCCAGCGCGGTGGACTTGCCGGTGCCCTGCTCGCCCTTGCCGCCCAGGATCGGGTGGGGCAGGTCGGGCATCATCCCGGCCACCATCCACCCGACGATGAGCCGGAACGAGGGTTCGTCCACGTTGAGCAGGTCCCGCAGCGCGGCCAGGCCCCGGTCGGTGTGCCCGGCCGGGCCGGGCTCGGACATGGGGCTGGTCAGCTTGGTGCGCCGGAACAGCACCGGGCTGCGTTCGGCGACGTGCCAGCCGCCGGGATCGGCGACCACGCACCGCCCGTCCGGGGTGCCCAGGTCGATGACGACCTGTTCCGCGGTGTCGGTGCGGTGGGTGGCCAGCCGCAGGTGGATGGGTTGGGGCTGTTGGTCCATGGCGCGTCCTTCCAGGACGGAGATGGCGTCGGTCAGCGCGGACTGGGAGGGCACTGAGTGGTGCTCGGCGTAGTACTGGCGGGCCAGTTGCACCCGCAGCCCGTCCTTGCGCAGGAGCGGGAAGGCGACCCGGGGGCCGCCGCGGCGGACCGCGTAGGTACGGCCGTCGTCTCCGGCCACGACGTCGACGTGCCGGTCAGCCAGTTCGATCAGCAGGGTGGCCTGGCTCGGCTTCTTGTCTTTGTCGTCGCTGGAGTTCATCTAGGCGGCCCTCCGGGGCGGTCGTCGGTTGCGGTTGGTGCGGCGGGGTTCACGCAGGCCCTTGGCCAGGCCGGAGCGGATCGTGGCGTCGATCTCCCGGACGGGATTGGGCTCGCCTGCGGCATTGGCGTCCAAGGCGGCGTTAAGCAGCGCGTCCTGGATCCAGGCGGTGTCGAGCAGGCCTTCGCGGGCGAGCTGGCCCAGCGAGGCGGCGGCGATGTAGAGGTTCTCGTTGCGGGTGCCGGGCGGGGCATCGCGAACCCTGGCTAGCTCTCCGGTCACCGCGGCCCGCACGTAGGCGGCCCTGCGGCGGTCGTCACGGGCGACGTCGGCGAACACGTCGCTCGCGGGCCCCGGAGACGGGACCGGCGCGGCGGCGGGCCGATCCGGGGAAACTGGCCTGCGCAGCAGGCTCCCCATCCATTCCGGCAGGTCGGCCGGGTCCGCGCGGTCGGTGACCTCGTAGCGGCCCGTGCCGTCTGCGGCGGTGACCGGGCAGCCGGGGCCGACCACGTACCCGCCGTGGGCGCGGGTGTCGATCAACCACCCCAGGCTTCCGGAGGTGTTGCCCAGCCGGGCCCCGGCGGGGTGGGTGAAGTACAGGTGCGTTCCGCCCCGGCGGGTGCGCACGGTGAAGGTGTTCGTGGGCAGCGCCTGTCCGGCGCGTTCGGCGAGCACGGCCAGGACGTCGGCGCCGCCGGTGACCCCGGGCAGCGCCCACTCGGGCGGCGGGGCCTGGTCGGGCTTGGGTACGTCCAGGTCGACCACGACCAGGCGGGCGGGGCCGGTGGCGATGCCGTAGTTCGCCTGGGGCCATTGCCGCCACCAGGACCGGATTCGGTCGGGGTCGGTGGTCGCGGTCTGCTCCCAGGCCCGCACCAGCGGGGGCTTCTTGGAGTTCGGGGTGAGCGGGAAGACGGGCCAGCCGCGGCGCGCGGCGGCCAGGGCGAAGTCGACAGGAGCAAATCCCATCGTGACCTCCTGCGATAGAAACAGGCGTGGCCCCAACGAGAGTCGGGGCCACGCCTGGAATGGGCGATGTGGGTTACGGCTGGGGGATGTCGTCGCGGTGTTCGGGGGCGCACCACACGCGCACTCCGATGCCGTCGATCACCGTTGTGGCCGCGGGTGTGTCACCGTGCAGGAGTTCGACGTCGACACCCAGGTAGTCGGCCCACGCGCGTACGGCCTGGTGGGAGTTGGCGTGCCCGTCCAAGAGGTCATGGTCCTGGGGGTAGGAGATGTACAGGTCCAGGAACCTGCCGATCGTGCGCAGCCGCCAGTTGACCTCGGGCAGGTCTTCGGCGGTCAGGTCCATCAGGACCTGAGCGGCCTGGCAGCGCAGATCCCGGGCGGTGGCGGCGGTCGTGGGTTCGGTGGGCTGAGCGGTCATACTAGAAGTTCTCCTTCGGGAGTGATTGCGGCCCGTCCCTGAGTCCTTTGGCATGAGGAAGGGACGGGCCGTTTTTGTGGTGCGGACCGGGTGGTCCCTCCGTCCACCAGACCCGGGCGGGGTCTGGAGGGCAGAGGCAACGCCCGGGGTCCCCCTGTTTCCCCGGGGGCGGGGGCTGGGGGAGGGAGATACAGGTCAGAGCGTTGTCACGGGCCGTGACACCCACCCGTGACGGGTGCGTGACACGGGCCCGTGACACCCGTGACAGGACGCGCGTGACACCCGAGTGACAAGATCATTTAGGCGTCCGCGCGCATCCCACGCGCAGCCGAGACCCCGGCCCGCCGGTCACAGCCGCACGGGCTGGCCCGCGCTCTCCTCGTCCAGCGGGGCGGCCAGCAACTCCGGCTCCTCGATCACGAACCCGTCGCGGACCCGGCTGACGACGCCGTCCTCCTCCAGCGCGCTCAGGGCCTTGTAGGCCCACGCCCGGCTCTTGTCTCCGGCGTCGGCGCGGACCTGAGCCAGGTCCGCCATGGCGAACGTGGGCCGACCCTGGGCGGCCCGCTGGCGCAGCCAGCCGTGCAGCACCGCGCGGGACTCCGCCGGGGTGAGGGTCCGCCGCTCCTGCGGCGGGGTCTCCAGTGCCGCCTCCTCCTCGGTCAGGTCCGCGATCTCGTCATCGGGCCCGGCCACGATCTCCGGGCTCGGGTCCTCGACGGTGAGGTACTCCGCGACGGGGTCCCCGTCGTCGAGGATCTCCGCGATGGCGTCGTCGGTGGACACCAGGACCTGGCGCTCCCCGCCCGGCCGGGCGGGGCCGATGATGCCCTTGCGCTCCAGAGCCTCCAGCAGGCGCGCTCGCTCCACCGGCGGCACGTTCCCGAGGTCGACCCGCTGCGTGGCCACGATGCGCTCAGCGGCGGCCGCCAGACCCTCCAGGGCGCCCTCGGAGCCTCCGCCGGAGGCTGACGCCCCGTGCCCCTGGCCGCTGCCGCCCGCGGCGGCCGTGGCGCCCACGAGCACCGGGGCCGCCTCCGGGAGGCGGGCCACCTTCGCTGTGAACGGGTCAGTGCTGACCTTGTTCGCGGCCGGGTACTGGGCCACGTGCGCGGCGATCGCGTCCGCCGCCTCGGGCCCCTCACCCCAGGCGTAGGAACGCAGCGGCATGGCGATGTGTGTCTCGGGGATCGACGGCGCGTCCAGGTAGGCCATGCCGGGCCGCTTGGTGCCCCACAGCTCCGGCCGGGCCTCTGCCTCCTGCTGCGCCTCGCTGAGCCCGAACCCGGCGTCCTGGGAGTTCGCCACGCCCAGGCACATGTGGGCGAGCTGCCCGCGGGCCAGCGTGGGCATCTGGCTGTAGTCGCTGCGCTGCAACGACATGACGACCGTCCCGCCCGCGCTGCGCAGCGCCTTGAGGATCTTGAGCAGCTTCTCCCCGCCCTTG
Organism: Nocardiopsis synnemataformans DSM 44143; assembly: GCA_000340945.1. Lineage (GTDB taxonomy): Bacteria > Actinomycetota > Actinomycetes > Streptosporangiales > Streptosporangiaceae > Nocardiopsis > Nocardiopsis synnemataformans. Next base: position 41,669 of record ANAW01000133.1, read on the forward strand.
TCGCCCAGGGCGTCGATGATGTCGGGGACCTCCTCCAACCAGATCACCCAGTAGTCCAGGCCGCACCCTTCCTGCCACTTCTGCATGCCTCGGGCGGCCAGGTAGTCGGTGCGCGGCTTGATCTCGGCCTGGATGTCGGAGATCAGGGCGCGCGCCCCGGCCGCGGTGGTGTCGAACCGGTGCAGGGCAGGCTTGAAGGGCCCCAGGGTCTGGTCGCCCTTGGTGATGTCAGCGGCCATCACCACGACGTCCTTGCGGGTGATGATCTCCGCGAGGTAGTTCCACGCGGCCCCGATGGACTTGCCCGACCCGCTCATCCCCATGACCTGGAGGTGGTGTCCCACGATGGTGTGCAGCACCGGCTCGGCGTCCTGGAACAGCCCGATCCTGAGCGGCGCGGCGATCGAGGCGCCCGGCTTCGACGGGCCCTGCCACGGCAGCGGCTTCTTCATCAGCTGCGGGTCGGTGATCGTCAGGTGGGCCCGGTCGGAGCGGTCCTCGTTCGCGGCCACCTGCACCGCTCCGGCCGGGAAGCCCAGCCCGGACTCCATGTAGGCCGTCTTCTTCGCGACGTCGTCCACGGTCTTCTTGCCAGCGGGAAGCTCAAGCTCCGCCTTGATCTTGTGGTCGGTCACCGCGCGGGTGCGCACCTTCGACCCGTCCAGGCCGAAGGAGGACTTGGCCTGGTCGAACAGCTTCGCCAGCGGATCGCCGTGGCCGTCGTCAGCACCGGTTTGGGCGCGGATGACCGTGCGGATGTTCCACCCCACGGCCAGCGTGAGCCCGCCGAAGAACCACATACCCAGCGTCACGGACGCCAGCGGGCCGGTCACCATGGCCACGGTGAACCACAGGGCGCCGCCACCGGCCGTCGCGGTGGTGTGAGTGCGGCCCAGCAGGCCGCGGCTGTGCGAGACCGACCAGGTAAGGCCGCCCAGCACGACGGAGCACAGGGTGCCAGCCATCGCGGCCCACGTGACCGCCGGAGGCTCACCCCACATGCGGTGGCCGACCCCGCCCAGGATGAGCACCAGGACCAGCACCACCCACGGCGGCGCCAACACCAGGATCTTCGAAGCCATGGAAGCGGTGACGCGGCCCATCGCCTCGTCACCGGCGAGTTCGAGCTGCGCCGTCTTGCGCGCCATCAGAGTTCCACCCTTCGCTTGCGGGGCTTCTTGCGCACGGCGTTCGCCGCGTGGATGAACTGCTTGCGGTATTCGGCTGCGAACTTGACGCTCTCGGCGCTGATGCCCTGCGCCAGTTCCTTGGCGCGCTTGAGCTTGCGCGAGACCCGCCGGGCCCGGATCTTGACGTCCAGGCCCAGCAGGGCCGGGTGGCCCTTGAGGGCGGACATGGCCACGCGGGAGTCGTGGGCGGCCGACTCCAGCTCGGCCGCCAGGTCGCGGGCGAACCGACGCGACGTCTTGGCGTAGAGGCTTACCTGCGTGCCGACGGAACCGAAGAACTCGATCGACCCCAGCTCGTCAATGCGTTCCTCACCAGAGGAGATATCCATGTCAGCCCTTTCCTCCGAGGAACTGCTTCTTGTACTCGCGCGAAAACGCCCGGGCCTCGACCTCTAGGCCCTTGGCGAGTTCATGGGCCCGGCGCAGCCGCCGCGCCACCAGACGGGCCTGGATCTTGGCGTCCAGCCCGAACAGCAGCGGGTGCCCCTTCAGCCTGCTCATGGCGCCCTCGCTGTCACCGGCCGCCATCTCGTACTCGAAGGCCAGCCGCTGGGAGATCGCCCTGAGCTCTCGGCTGTAGTGGTCGAACGCCTCCCCGAGCGAGCCCTCGAACTCGATCGACGCCAGCTCCTTGATGCGCTTCTCGATCACGCGCGGACCCTTTCTTCTTCCTCGTTCTCCATGCCGGGCAGCGGCAGCTGCCAAGCGCACACGGGACAGAAGTCCCAGGTCTGGCAGCGGTGCGTGCGGGTGTTGCGGCAGCGCTGGTCGGGGGGCGGCGCCACGTCCGTCAGGTGGCGCATTCGCTCGTTCTCGGCCAGGCGCTTGGCGTAGTGCTCGTCGAACTCGGCGTCGCACTGACAGCGCACGCCGTAGCACCAGGCCTCTCCCTGGCTGGTCTCCTCGCGCCAGCGGGTGACGCGGGGCCGGTGCTTGATCGGGGGCACAGGCATCTCCTTTCTGGGTGTTCGGGATGGGTGGGCACCTGCTCGGTTCGCGTGGCGCCGGTTCACCCCCGAGGCGGGGTTGTCGCCGGTTCTCGCGTCGCCGGAGTGGTGCTGCAGCCCACTAGCCGGACGGCGGCTGGGAGGCTGCGGCACCCGCCGGAAAGGGCGGGGTGGGCACCCCTGGGCACCTGCTCGTGAGCTGCAGGAACCCAGGAGGCCCGGGTGGTTAGTGGTCGGCTTCGAGGTGGCGGGCCACGGTGCGCCGGGATAGACCGGTCGCACTCGCCAGGGCGTTGATCGAGGGGGCCTTGCCGGTCTCCTCGATCAGCCGGTCACGGGTGTCCCAGACCAGCGCCCGGTTGGTCTCGGCCTCAGCCGCGGAGACCTGCGCACCCCCCTTCAGGGGCTCCTGCGCAGGGGTGGGCACCTGCTGGTCAGCGGGGGTGCCCAGGGTGGGCGCCTGCCCGACGCGGGCCTGGGCTGCCATCGCGGACCCGAACCCCGCCGTGGTGAGGCTGGAGGCGCCCTCGGACGCGAAGGCCCCTGACCCCAGGGCGATCCGGGCGGCGGGCGCCTGCTGGTAGCCGATCTCCCGGTCCTGCTGCTGCACCTCGCGGGCCACCGTGAAGTGCGCCCTGGCACGGGCCAGCTGCTCGCGGCCCTGGCGCTCGATCAGGGCGATGCGGTCGGCGTGGTCGGCCTCGGCCTCGGTACGGTCCAGAGCGCGCTGGCGGCGGCGCACCTCCAGCCGGCGGGCCCGCTCTGCCAGGGTCTGCTCTTCCTCGTCGGTGGGTTCGGTGGACAGCGCCTGCTCGCGCAGGGTCTGTCCGGCCCGGTCGCGGGTGCGGAAGTACCAGGCCGCCTTGGCACCCAGGGGCAGGACGGCCAAGACCAGCAGCAGCGGGTCCTCAACGACCGCGTGCACCGCGATGATCCCTGTGGCCAGGGAGGCAAGCACCCACCCCGCGATCGAGAGTGCCTTGGCGGGGCGGCCGGTGTGCACGGCCTGGCCCCACTCGGTGGCCAGCAGCATCAGCCAGAGCATCTCCACCGCCAGGCCCACGGTGATGGCCACGGGCAGGGGGACCCCGCCCCGGGTGGCCAGATCGGCCACCGACCAGGTGGTGAAGGCGACGGACGCGGCGGTAGTCGCCGTGGCGATGGCCACGGTCAAGACCGGAAAGAGGTTGAACGGCTTCGTCATCGTTTCGGGCCCTTCTGGTGGTAGGTATGTAGTGCGGGGCCCCTGCCGAGCACGAATCGGCAGGGGCCCCGTCTGTGTGGAGTGGTTCAACGTCGGGCCGGGCAGTAACCGCACACCCAGCCCCCGGCCCAGGTGGACCAGACCATGGGGTGGCCACAGCACGAAGGAGCGCTGTTGTGCCAGTTCAGGAGTCGGCGGATCATGCGGCTCCCTCCCGTATCTGGTCCAGCCAACGGGTGACGTCGGACTGGGCCTGCTCGGCCCACAGCTCGGTGCGGGCCCGGGCCAGTTCGGCCACGTGCGCGGCCCCGGCCTCGATACCGTCGGGGTGGTTGGTGATGCTGGCCTGGACGTAGGCGTCGGTGATGTCGGCGGCCGCGGCGTGGCGGGCCGCGGCGGCCAGCTCGTCCTCGCCGGGCAGCGAGGCGGCGAACAGGTCCGGGTCGGTCAGCAGCTCGGCCAGGAAGCTCACGTTCAGGCTCCGGGCGGTTGTGGTGGTCACAGCAGGTGTTCCTCTCGGTGCGGGCGGGTTCTGGGTGCGGGAGTCTCGGCGGTCGGAAGAGTCAGCCGCAGTCGTGCTGTCGAGGCGGCATCGCTGTTCGGCGGAATTACTGCAATACGGCGCGCAGCCGCTCAGGTCAGAGGGAGTCGCGCTCCAGCGAGAAGAAGATCGTGGTCGGGGTTCCGTGGATCCCCTGCTTGCGGCCGCTGTCGATCATGTTCTGGCGGATCTGCTGGAAGACGGCGTTGCGGCCCGCGCCGGAGGGGAGGTCGACGGTGCCGGAGCTCTCCAGGACCGCGTGGTTCATGCCGCCCATGGGGAACTGGAGGGTGAGCACGTAGGCGAAGCGGATCTGCTGGGTCGCGGGGGAGGCCTGGGTCGTCTTGGCGGTGGCGGTCGGCATGGTGTGTGTCTCCGTTCGTCGGCGGTGGCCGCCCGGCAGGACGGGCCGGGCGGCCGGTGGACCCGGGTGGTCCCTGCCGTGTCCCTCATCCGTGTTGTGCCGGAGAGGGGCAGGACAGGCACCCCAGGGGTGCGGCGCGGCCATTCCTCGCGGCCCCGATCGTTCGGGGCGGCGCACCCTTGTCGGGGTGCCGTGGCCACGTCTTCCCTTCGCCGTCCCTTGAGAGCTCGGGATGGGGTCAGGGCGTGCGCGCTATGTGTGCCTTAAGGGCTTGTGAAAGCTCATGCGCTCCGGGATTCCACGCGGTGGACAGGGCTCTGCCCTGGTCACCGGAGTCCTCTTCCGGGCTGCGGCCTGTGACCGTGAGTCTGTTATAGCACGCGAACGTTTGGCGTACTAGTACAGTTGGCATATGCATTGAGTACGGGCATGTTGCAGGTCGTAGAGCCCCAGCTCACATGGTCGACACATATGCGTACTAGTACACTGATCATGTTCACCACGAAGGAGCCACACGTGTCCCCTCAGGTCCAACGCACCGACCCGCCCTACATGCAGGTCGTCAAGCACATCAAGGCCGAGATCGAGTCTGGTGTCCTCCCCGATGGGGAGAAGATCGACTCGGTGCGCACCATCGCCGCGAAGTGGAAGATCTCTCTGGCGACCGCGACCAAGGTCGTCGGGACGCTCAAGGCTGAGGGCCTCGTGCGCAGCGAACCCGGCCGGGGCAGCATCGTCACCCGCGACCAGGCGGCGGACAGCGCCAAGGACCGTGTTGTCCGCAGTCTGGAAGGCCGGATCTACGCGGCGAACGAGCGTGCCGAGATCCGCGCGGCCGAACTGGTGCCGGCCCCCGAGGAAGTCGCGGACGCTTTCGGCGTGCCCGCGGGCACGAACGTCATCCGGCGCCAGCGGGTCACCCTCCGGGATGACGTGCCCTCCTCGGCCAGCACGTCCTGGTTCAACGGAGAGCTGGCCGAAAGCGCTCCGCTGCTCCTGGAAGCGAAGCGGTTGCCCCAGGGCACCCCGAAATACGTCCAGGAGAAGACGGGGCTCACCCCCGCTACCGGCAAGGACCAGCTCCGCGCCGACATCGCCTCGGAAGAGGACTCCGCGGCGCTGGGCATCCCGCTCGGTTCCCCGGTCCTGCGCAAGCAGAACTGGGTGTTCAACGCCGACGGCGACGTGATCGAGTTCGGCCAGTCCGTCTCCGTGGCCCGTCGTTGGGCCACGTACAACTACGAGATCTCCAGGTAGGAGCGACATGGAACTGCTGCACTCGGGCAAGGTGCGCGACGTCTACGCCGACGGTGATGACCTCATCCTGGTGGCCTCGGACCGCGTGAGCGTCTACGACGTCGTGTTGCCGACCCCCATCCCCGACAAGGGCAAGGTCCTCACCCAGCTCTCGCTGTGGTGGTTCGAGCAGCTCGCCGACGTGGTCCCCAACCACATCATCTCCGCGACGGACGTCCCGGAGGAGTGGGCCGGGCGGGCCGTGCGCTGCCAGAAGCTCACCATGCTCCCGGTCGAGTGGATCGCCCGCGGCTACCTCGCGGGCCTCGGGCTCAAGGAGTACGAGAAGCAGGGCACGGTCTCGGGGATCAAGCTTCCCGAGGGCCTGGTGGAGGCGTCCAAGCTCCCCGAACCGATCTTCACCCCCACGACGAAGGCGACCGAGGGCCACGACGAGTTCATCACCTTCGCGGACGTGGTCGAGGAGATCGGCCAGGAGACCGCCGACCGCCTGCGCACGGTGACCCTGGACGTGTACAAGCGCGGTGCTGAGATCGCCGCTGAGCGAGGCATCATCATCGCCGACACCAAGCTGGAGTTCGGCCGCGCGGCGGATGGCACGCTCGTGCTCGCCGACGAGGTGCTGACTTCTGACTCCTCGCGGTTCTGGCCCGCGGACGACTGGCAGCCGGGCAGGCCCCAGCACGCGTTCGACAAGCAGTTCGTCCGGGACTGGTCCAGTACCGTCACCGACTGGGACCGTACCCCTCCCGGCCCTGAGATCCCGGATGAGATCGTGGAGGCGACCCGGGCCCGGTACATCGAGGTCTACGAGCGGATCACTGGCAAGCGCTGGGAGGCGTGAGCATGTATCAGAGCTACGACCGCAACAAGCTCGTGCGGCAGGTGCGTGAACTCCTGGAGAGCGAAGGGCTTCAGCCGGTCGCGCAGGACGATCCGAAGCCTGAGCAGGCCGCCATGCTGATGCTGCGTTCCTTCGGGGTGGCGCCGGTCGTCGACCACGTGGACATGCTCAAGGGGTCGATGAACCGCACGTGGGAGGACGCTGACGAAGCACGATCGGAGCGTCTGCAAAAGCGCACGACATAAACGTGAAGCATAAAGAAGCCCGGGCTGCGGTCCGGGCTTCTTGTTGTCTTGGGCCTTGCGGCAAGCCAAGGTCGCGGTGAGATCCGCCAGGCTAGCCATTGGGGGGCGGCAACCGCAGTCGGCAAGCGCTTCGCCAACCCGGCAAACCTGACGTTGTGCCTAGTGAACAGCGGTGTCACGAGCTGGCTCCGTCTGGGCTTCCTCTTGTTGACAGGTGTCCGAAGAGCGAAGGAGAGGACCAGGACGACGGTGTTGCCGACAGGTCTCGTAGACAGGCTCGCAGAGCAGCTCACGGAGGGACTCACGGAAGGGTGAACCACTCCTCCGAGCCCAGCGGGCCGAACCGCCCACGGAGCCAGGCTTGCAGCCCTGCCGGCAACGAGGTGACACCTTCTCCTCATACACCCACAGGTGGATGAGGAGAAAACACTCAACTCCTCCCCCAGCTCTTCACGCACCTCTCTGTTGGTTCCACCTCGACAGACAGGACCTCATGCCCTCACGAGCACACCGCGCTCCCACGCCAGAGCACATCCACCTGACCCCGCTCAAAACCAAGATCCTGATCAACCTCACCCATCACCGGCTTGTCGCCACCTCACAGCTCAAGCGCCTCATCCAACCCCAGGCCACCCATCCGCACTACCTTCGCAAGGCTCTCGCCCAACTCCGCACCGACGGACTCGTGGACCGTGTCTTCCGCCCCCAGGGCCTGGACAGTGTCTGGTTCACCACCCAGGCCGGGGCGGAGCTGGCGCACGCCCACGGCGGAGTGCCGGAGCGGAGCTACCAGATGGACGCCTCCCGCGCCCAAGGACCGCTGCAGCAGCACGCCCTGGCCGTCGTCGAGACCGGACTGGCCTTCCTCGAGCACGGTCGCCGCCACGGACGCCCGCTGGGACCGCTCAGCTGGACACCGGAGGTCGTCCACCGCTACCGCGGCGGCAAGTCGTTCAAGGACTCCACACTGATCACCGACGCCGTCCTGGACTACGTCCATGTCGAGGGCGGTTCCCAGTGGGACATGTCGTACTTCATTGAGGTGGACCGGGCGACCATGCCCGTGCACCGTTTGGTGGACAAGATCAACGCCTACCAGCGCTACGCCACCTACACCCCGGATCTGAAGCGCAGAGGCCGACGCCTGACCATCGGGGACTTGTCAACGCGCCCGGCCTGGCAGCGCCGGTACCGCTGGTTTCCCACGCTCCTGCTCGTGTTGACGGCTCCCTTCGCGGTCAGAATGCTCCGCAACCGTCAGCACGCGTTGCAACGGATGATGCCACGGTGGGCTTACCAAGGAAGGGACAGGCCGACGCTGGAAGCAGGTGTGCTGCTCTTGAAGGACCTACAGGAGCACGGGCCCGCAGCGAACATCGTGATGCCGCTGCACTACGAGTCAGGAGGAGAGCGCACCAGCATCGTGTTCCGGTCCAGCGAAGACTAGATCTGGAGCCTGCGGAGGCTGGGCATTACGCTCAGCCTCCGCTCTATAGCGGAGACTGTGTTCTCTTGCTCTCCAGAAAACAGAAAGAAACTGCAAGAGCAAGCCACGTTGAATGGTTCAAGGAAACGCCTGAGATGCGCTACGGAAAATATGACGCCAAAGACACTATAAATAAGCGCCGGAAATTAGAGAACTCTGAAGCGCTGCATGCACCAGAAGGTAACGATTGGCTGGATACAGATGTTCGATGCAGAAAAGCCTCAAGGAAGAAGGCGGATTTTGTCGTCGACTGGCACGGTGGCCGGAGGAAGGGTGGTAATAAGGAGTTCATCAGCAGAACGTTTCCCGACTCGACCAGAAGCCGAGTAGCGAGTGCTCACCAAGCGCTTACTGATACGCCAGCTGCGCACACCAAGATTCTGCCGATCGTTCTCTGAAGGATTCATGCGATCGCGCGCATACAACCAAGGATTTTGAGTAAGCGTTGGGTGATTGTCATAGCTGAGCAGCCATCTGAACTGCGCTTTAGTGCGCAGGTAGTCGGCAAGGCCAAGATGCAGAGAGGTTCCTTCAGACTTCTCAGTATTACCACCGTAGCCACCCTGGGGATCGAACGACATTCGATAAAGCATTGAGGACTTGTCAACATATGGAGGGTCGAGATAGGCAATGACTCGAGATGGAAGGAGTTGGGGATACTGTTCTGGCACATCATCAAGAGTTTGCCGCCAGTCTTTTCGCCATACGTCGACAAGCCGCCCGACATCATACAGATGGCCGACATATCGAATGCGATCGGATATAGCCTCCGGGTTCCAACGGCAGCCAATGGAATACTTGCTCGCTTGAGCTCTTCCTCCAATAGGACCAGCCTTGCCATGCAAAATTCCAGAAAATGTGGTCCGGTTGAGGAATAGACATTTCATTGCAGATGTCAAACGGCGATCACGTGCCGCCATATTGGCCCGCGGAGCCCAATTTCGCCAGTAGTCCCATCGCTCGATGGCCGCAGCTCCTCCGCTGCGTACAAAACGACTCCATTCGTCGTACATGCGATCCACTAGATGCTCTGTGTCTTCAGCAGCACTTTGCCAGAAAGAAGTCACAAGAGGATCAGCATCGGCAAGTAGGATCCGGTCAACGCTACCGTTACCGATCATACGCAGAGAGGCAGAAGCCCCTCCTGCGAACGGTTCTACGAGCAAGTTGATCTCTGGGACCTCGCGCGACTGCTTCGCTGACGTGATCACGCGCGTGATCACTGGAGCAAGCGAGGACTTTGCGCCGGGGTAGCGAAGAGGAGATTGGAAGCGTCCCTGGGCAAGCTGGTGTGTGATGGCCTTTAGATCGCCGACAAGCGGTTTAGCCTGACCGTTGATGGCATCACCCACACCCAAGAACTCGGCAGCTCGGTCCAACTCTTCGATGTCAGTGGTCGAGACCGACGATGTCAAGGTAGGCATGACTATATTCTGCCAGACAGAATCACCATGTGGTACATACGCCATCCACTTTTAGAAGTAAGTTGGTGGCTGGACCGCCTGGATGTCAAGTTTCAGCCCGGGAATGTGCTGCTGGGCCATCATAGTCAGGACAGACCGGCCGACTCCCAACGGCAGGGCTGCTGCCGAGTGCGCTAGTGCTACTGGGATGACCGCGTGCTGATACATACGTGTTCGTAGCGAATCGAGCACCTCGCAGATCAGGCGGAGAGTCGGGTATGCATCCCAACCCTCGATCTCGCTTCCACCTTCATAGGGTGCCAAGCCAGTCGCCGGTAGCACGGTGATCACTAGTGGGTCACCGGCACGAGGACGATAGATGAACCTCCGTCCATAGAACTCGTCGATCCCGTATTTGTTGGTCTCCGGGCGACCTGATATCCGGTTTATATAGCTATTTGTCAGGCGCATCACATGCCCAGCAGGTATCAAATCCTTTATCTGTTCCGCGTGCTCGACGAACGCTCCGGACTTCTCAACCCCGACTATCAAGGGTGCGACGATTCCTTGGTCTGAACACCAACTACTCAAGTCACTAAAGTGCTCCTGGAACCGCCGTTTGAGTGGGGCTAGGGGGCCGAACATTGCCAGGGGGCCGTCAGTAATGAAGATCGTATGCCGAAGTACCTCGGGTGCTGAATCAGCAAAGAAATTCAAATAGCATAGAGTCATCAGGCGTTCGGCAGCTGTCATCACTCGCCCTAGGGGTGTGAAGTTCGAACCCTCAGCGTTGTATTCCTCATGAGACCGGAGTGCGTCAGCCAAGTATAGTTGATCATTGCACGATGGGCAGGTCCCACCATTCGCATTAACAGTAATCGTGGTCTCGTCTTTTGACTTCATTCCGCAGCTTGGGCAAACGCGGAGCGGTATGCGAGGTGCAGGTTTCCCTCGCGTACCATGTAGTGCCAGAAGACCATCAGCCAATGTCATCTTCGTGCTTGAGTCGAACCGTGCGCTCGCAAGAAAAGCGTCGAGCTCACATCTCCATGTATCGACTCCGGTCATCCCAGGACGTGCGAGTTGAGACCCAGGAAGTGCAACGTCGAAGGCATACTTAGTTTGCGCTTGATGAACGCGACGTGGGTCAATGTAGCGGCCATGGCCAAGGCTGCGAAAAGCATCAAGCTGAACCATCGATCCAGCTACCCGAAGATATCCCACCTTAACGGTCGGATGGTTGCGTGTTGCCTCCACTTCCGTGTCTGAACCGTCTACTGTGATTGAGAAATCGACATCCCCTGGATCGCCAATTTGAGGAAGTTCCTCTAGAGGAATACACAATCCATCGATTTCATCCCTACTGCTAGGCCTGGCACTTGTAATGGCCCATCGTTGAAGGGCTGCCTTGACTGCTATGTTTCGAACGGTATCGACATGGCCAAGGCGGGACGCCTTCTCACCTGAATAGGGCATTACTCACTCGTCGCCTTCCTCTTTTCGATGGCCTCTAGGTCGGCAGCTTTACGCGCCTCGTTAATCATCGAATGGTCAAATTTCTCGATCTGCACAGGGACGATATATTTTCCCGAGTAGGTTTTCATGCGAACAAAGCCGACGTCTTCAGCGCGAATAATGCTTGGCGCCCAAACCTTAAAGTCATAATAGTGGGAAAGCTCCCGCGTCTCATGGTCAGAGTTTAGGTGGGCGACGAGCCAGTTCGAAGTGTTTGACAAGATTCGCTTGTCGACTGAGGTGACCTCTTGTGTGGCATAGATGAGTCCCATTCGATACTTAGCAGCTTCTTTTGAAAGTCGGACCCAGGGATTGTCAGCGACATCCCGGCCGCCGCGTTCAAAGAGGTTGTGAGCCTCCTCTACTACGATCTGCATTTCCAACGGATCTTCATCCGACCGAAACCGCTCGCCTGCACGGTTCAATAGGTGCGTTACAATCCGCTCCGACATGACCTTAGACACAACTTCGTTTCCACTCGAAAGGTCAACGATCGACAAGCGACCGGCCTCCATGTCTTGCCACAGGAGCTCTGCCACGTCTCCGGCCGACTGGGCTCCATGAAAGGGCCGAATCGTCCGAATTGACGAGGTTACACCTGTATACCCATAGACGCCAAAAATATCGGGGAATCGGCTTTTCTCATCATGCCACTTGGGAAAGTCGGCCTGATGCTGACCAACCCATTCGGCCACCTCCAAGGCGCCAAGAGGAGACTTGATTGAAACGTAACCTGAGCCAGCTGGGAATATGATTCCCGGGTGTTCGGCAGAGATTTTCTCTGCATTATCTTTGGTCATGCAAATTCGGAGTGGTGGGAAGTGTGTCGAGGTAAACCCACATTTGGCAAGTAGGCCATAGAAGGCCACCAGGGCCCAACCCCATCGGTTGTGAGCACTACGGTCTTGTTGGTCGGGCTCAGTAAGGTCTGCGGCACGGAAGCTCTTGGCATAATTTGTGCTCACTTGGGCGGTTGCATCGCTCACCAAGCTCCACGCCGCATCAAGAACCTCGCGATCGTAAAAATTCAATCGCAGTGTCTTTTCTTTGGCTTCGGAGGCATCAGGATCTACTTTATAGATGCGCACCGTGCTGTCATCGTCACCTAGTAGGCGGAGTCCGGTGCCGTCTTGCCGGTTAACATTCGCGTATTCACCCTGGGGGTCGAATATCAGTTGACCGATTGACCGGCCATGCTCGGAACCGTACTGGTGTACCGCGGTAACAAGTGTTTTTATCGTGTTGGATTTCCCTGTCCGGGTCATGCCAAAAACAGCAGTCTTTCGGCCAACAAAATCCGAAACGTCAATACGCACATTGGCTTTGTCGGTTCCGGCGACCAGAGCCTTACGGCGCGTCGCGGCGAAGCGTACCTTGCCGATGGACAATGCGTCCCGTTTGTCCTTGGTGGGTGGGTATGAAGAAAGCCACGACAATACATCTGTCGACGGAAGAAATACTTGGTAACGCGCTGATACAACCACGTTATCAATATCAGCACCGTACCTAATTTGAGCGCCCCGAGTGTCCGTTTCTGTATAGAAAGTACCGAGGACTTCACAGTCAAAGGCGGACTGTTGAAGTTCGTTTCGAGTGAGAACATCGGTGACGTCATCAAAATCAACACCAGATGCGCCCGCGTCTCGGACAACGGCAAGGCGGGTTTGGATGAGCTCTGACTCATTCGGTAGAGGAGCAGTGCCGCGAACACGGAGCAAGATGATCTCTTGGTCTTCCAAGACAAACCCTGACTCAGTGCTGTCTCCGGCGACCGCGAGCAGGAAACCGCCCCGTGGGACGCCTCCGGCCTCGTGCTTCTTAAAGTCATCGGTGAGGACGATGGCTGAGTCATAGTCGAGCCTGAAAATACCGCCGACAGGCTTGCAGCCTTGGTTGATCAACGCTGTCAGGGGCTTCTTGAGTTCGGTCGAATTTTGGACTGCTTCCGCGATCCCTGTCACGCGTATCTCCCTCGTCTTCCGCGCAACGGCGCGACGTTAGGCATGAACGTTGCCTTAGTGGTTGGTCTAGATCCTACTGGCAACCATCGGCGTCAGGCAGCATTTTTGTTCTAATTATCAGAATGGGAGTACGAGCACTGCCTGGTTGGTCCCTTTGACGCTCTGTGAGTAGCAGTGCAGTCGGTGTAGTCGCTCCAACATCCTTGACGTGGGTGATGCTCCGCCCTCCCATGAGCCAGCGCTTGGCTTGATCGGAGCTGAACACCAGCCACTTGGTGTCTTCGTACCTCACTTGCTCTCCATCCCACCAGAGGTCAGTGACAATAAAGCTGCTAGCCACTGGGGGCAGAGACTACTGCGGGGACTTCGGAGGCTAGCTGAGGCTGGACTTTTCCGCTCAGACTCCGCGCCATCGGCGCAGACCAGAGGCGCTTTCGGGGTAGAAGCGGGTACTGCGTTCCCCTATTCTCTCAAGGGGTGAAGAGCGCTGCAAGAGGGACCTCCACTGGCAAGTCGAGACATCGTGAAGTGCTCACTGAACGTTGCACGACGGCTCTCTGCCGGAGCCGTGTGGTCGGTTGGTGGACAGGGGCACAGCCAGCATCGGTGTTCACGCAAGTGGGAGCGATTCAGCAGGACGGCCTCCGGAGCCATGTAGGCAGATTCGGTTTTTGCAGGGCTGCTCAGGAAGAAGCTGTCACCTAAGGGGGCGTCCCCGCGTGCGCGGGGAGCAGGATCGAACGCGCCGCTGACCTCGAAACTCTCCGGGACCATACCCGCGTGCGCGGGGAGCAGTCGCGAAGGAAACCCCACGAAGCCGCTGCTTCGGGACCATACCCGCGTGCGCGGGGAGCAGACTCACTGTCATGGGAACTTACCAGTGGCAAGCAGCCGTTTTTCCAACTTCTTGAGAAACGGACATTTCACCCGCGATCCTAGGTCTGAACTTCTGGTGCCTTCATATCTCACTTGCACGTCGCCCTGCCAGATGGTTCTGACGTGCAGAGCTAGCCAGTGGGGGGCGGAGGCTATCCCGGAGCCTGCGGAGGCTAGCGGAGGCTGGCCCTCACGCCTAGCCTCCGCGCCATCACCGCAGATCAGAGGCACTTTCAAGGCGCATGCGGAGGTTGCGGAGGCTGTGTTTCCTTACTCTCTAAGAAGGTGAAGAGCACAGCAGGAGAGCGCCCCCACTGGCTAGCTCCTCCTGGCCACGTTCCCTCCCTCGCGCCGAACGCTGAGCCCGGCCGCTGGGAGCAGACGGCCGCCCCGCGGCGGTGCCCACGGTGAATGCACGTTGAAAAACCGGGCGCCCACCGCGCCCCGATCGCTCCGACGCAGGTCAGGGCGGGTGTGCTGGCGTGACGGTCCGTGGACTCATAATCCCTGGGTCGCGGGTTCGAGTCCTGCCCGGCCTACCCTCTCCGAACACTAAGAAAGCGCCGCTGACCTGTGGATACAGGGCAGCGGCGCTTTCTTTGCCCCGGGCCGTGCCCGGGAACCGTCACCGCGCTCCGGGGACCGCGCAATAGCGCCGGAGTTTAGGCGGTGCGCGGTCGGCGGCGCCGTTCCGCGGCGCGGCGGCCGTCCGTTCCCGGAAAGGTCGCCGGACACGCGCGCCACGTGCGGTACCGGCCCTGTGGCGCGACCGTGCCCCGCCCTCCTTCGGGCGCGGGTGGGAGCGGCGGCGCCACGGGACGGGGAGAGCGCGGTGCCCGTTTCTTCGCTTGTATTTTGTCTACTTATAGGGCCTTTGGTATGTTCCTTCCTTCCGGGGAAGTCCTCGCTGCGGTATCCGAATAACGGACGTCCGATTTTCCGGTCAGACATCGGACGAATATGGCGGCACTCCTGCCCGAATCCGACGCTCCTTCGCGTTTTCCCGTTCCGTGCAGGTCGCAGGCCATACGACCCGCCGTCCAGTACATCCCGGAACCTCCGCGCCCGGCGGTGGCGGCTCGTTTACACTGGCGGCCGTTCCGAGGGGCGCGGTGGTCCACGTCTCAACAACCACCGCGCGCCCGGCGGCGTCCGACAGTCGGTGGACAGATGCATTCGGGGGGAGAGGCGAGCGTTGGGAGCGGACGGCACAGGGCGGCGCGGAACCCACCGGCAACGGGTGGACCTCCATCCCCGCCTGCTGCGCGGCCTGGCCGCGGCGGCCGCGGCGGTGCTCCTCGTGGTCGTGGTCAACACCGCCGTCTCCCGGGAAGACGGCGCCGGGTCCTCCGAACCCCGGGAGCAGACGGTCCCCGCGGTGAACGCCGTCCCCTTCAGCGGCCTCGTCGACCGGATCGGCGTCTCCCGGGACACCTCCGTCGCCACCGTCGACCTCGACGGCGCCGGGAACAGCCTGTCCTCCCAGGCGCTGGCCGCCGCCGGGTGGACGCCCGGCCGCGAGGTGGTCCTGCTCGGCACGCCCATGGAACTGCCCGACTACGCCCCCGGCCGCCCCGACCACCTGGTCTCGGACGGCCAGTTCCTCCGGCTCGCGGACGAGCGCTACCGCTCGCTCACCTTCCTGGCCACCGCGACCCGCACCGACGGCATCGAGGCCGAGGTCACCGGAACCGGCCGCGTGGTCTACGCCGACGGCCGGGAGCAGGAGTTCACGCTCTCCGTCCCGCACTGGACCGCCGGACCCGCGAGCGAGGCCGCGCTCACCCTGCCCTACGCCAACTCCGCGCGGCACGCCGGTCCCAGCCCCACCCTCGGCGCGGCGCGCCTGTACGCGCGCGGCGTCACCGTGGACCCCGCCCGCGAGATCTCCCACGTGGTGCTGCCCGAGATCGCGGAGGAGGAGGGCCGCATCCACGTGTTCTCCGTGGGCGGGCGAGCCGCGGACACGGAGTGGACGGGCACATGGGCGCGCGCCACCTCCGGCTACATGGAGGTCGGCCCCTGGCGGGACCAGACCCTGCGGCTGTCCGTGCGCACCACCACCGGCGGCCACACGGTCCGGATCCGTCTGGACAACACCTTCGCCGCCGCCCCCGTCACCGTGGGCGCGGCCTCCGTGGCGCTGCGCGGGAACGACGCCGCCACCCGCGGCGCCGCGGTCCCGCTCACCTTCGAGGGGCGCTCCGACACCGTCATCCCGGCCGGGGGACAGGTGTTCAGCGACCCCGTCGAGATGCTCCTGCCGCCGCAGACCGACGTGCTGGTCAGCATCCACCTGCCCGAGCAGGTGACCACCGCGCCGGTGCACTACGCCTCGGTGGACACCAACTACACCAGCGCGCCCGGCAGCGGCGACCTGACCCTGGACACCACGGGGCAGCCGTTCACCGGCCGGGTCGCGCAGTGGCCCTTCCTCGCCGCGGTGGAGATCGCCGGGGGCCCGGGCGCGATCGCGGCCTTCGGCGACTCCATCACCGACGGGATCCGCTCCACCCCCGACGCCCACGCCCGCTGGCCCGACGTGCTCAGCGCCCGCCTGTCCGAGCAGCCGGGGCTGCCCAACCCGGGCGTGCTCAACCTCGGCGTGGCCGGGAACCACGTGATCAGGGACGGCTACCCGGGGGAGGGCGTCTCCACCAACCCCACCGGAGTGGCGCTGACCCACCGGGTGCACCGGGACGTGCTGGCCCAGAGCGGGGTGGACACCCTGGTCGTCTTCGCCGGGATCAACGACCTGCGCTGGAGTACCCCGCCCGAGTCGGTGATCAGCGGGATCGAGGAGATCGCGGGGCTGGCCCGCGAGCACGGCATGCGGGTGTTCGTGGCCACGCTCGGCCCCTGCGGGGGCGAGCTGCGCTGCACCGAGGAGGTCGACCGGGCCCGCCAGCAGGTCAACACCCACCTGCGGGCGCAGGCGAACGACCCCCTCTCGCCCTTCGACGGCGTGTGGGACTTCGACGCGGTCCTGCGCGACCCGCAGGACCCCAGCCGCATGCTGCCCGCCTACGACTCGGGCGACCACCTCCACCCGGGGGACGCCGGGCTGCGCGCGCTGGCCGAGTCCGTGGACCTCTACCAGCTCGTCGGCGGCTAGCGGGAGCGCGGGGGGCGGCCCCCGGCGGCCCGGTCAGCGCGGACACCCCAGGTGGTGGTGGATCACGAGGTCCACGTAGACGGCGCCGAGGTCGTCCAGGCTCAGCCCGGCCCCGGGGTCGTACCAGTGCAGCAGGGAGTCGAAGGTCTCCAGCACGTCGTCGGCGGCCCGCCCGGGCTCGCGCACCCCGAAGACCCCGCGGGTCACGCCGTCCAGGATGATGCCGCGGACGTGCTCGCGGTACGTCCGGGTCAGGGAGCTGACCTCGCGGTGGCGGGCCGGGTGGATGGCGCGCAGCACCGGCAGCAGCTCGTGCCCCAGCGCGGTCGCCGCGCGGTGCTGCCAACCTGTCTCCACGTGTCGTCTGACCAGCGTCGACATGCGTTCGATCGCGGGCCGGTCCGGCCGGTCCGCGGCCAACTGCCCGTGCACCCGCTCTCGGGTGGAGCGCAGCACGACGGCGTAGGCCAGGTCGAACCGGGTGGGGAAGGCGCGTCTGAGCGCGGCGGGGTCGGCCCCGGTCTCGGCCGAGATCCGGGAGGTCAGCTCGGACATCGCCAGGCCCTGCGAGCCGTGCTGAGCGAACAGGTGCGCCGCGCGGTCCAGGATGTGGGACGTGGTGCGGAGCGCGTGAGGGGATGCGTCGGCCGTCATGTGGTGTCTCATCGCTTCGAGTACGCCCCCGGAGAGAGGGAGGGCGTGCGGTCTTCATCGGATCGGTTCCCTGACCTCCGTCCTCAGACCGGACCGGCGGCCGGTGTCCGCCGTTCCCGACCGCTGGTCAGCGCCACGAGGTCCTCGATCCGCTCGGTGGCGAGCGCGTCCACGCCCATGCCCGCCACGCGCGCCATCTCGGGGAAGTCGTTCACCGTCCACGCCGTGACGAGGTAGCCGCGGCGGTGCATCTCCGAGACCAGGTCACGGGTCAGCAGCGTGTAGTGCGCGCCGAGGAAGGCGGGCCGCAGCGTCCGCACCACGTCCTCGGGCGGCGGGCCCGGCTTGTCCCAGGCCAGCAGCAGCCGCGCCTCGGGACTGCGGGCCCGCAGGGCGTCGAGGGTCTCGGTGGAACCGGTGAAGAGCACCTGGTCGCCGAACCCGCGCGCCCGCAGCAGGCTGTCCGCCGCCAGCGCCGCCTCGGGCGCGCAGGCGTCCACGAGCAGGGGAGGGGGAGCGTCGCCGGTGTACTCGGCGAGCACCTCCATCAGGGTGGGCACGCGCCGCTCCACGTCGTCGCGTGCGGAGGCCAGTTCGGCCAGGGTCAGCTCCCCCACGGGGCGGGGCGGGGAACCGGGAAGGGCCACGAGCCGTTCGTCAACCAGGACGGGATAGCCGTCGGAGGTGAGGTGGACGTCGATCTTGACCAGGTCCGCCCCGGCACGCGAGGCTGAACGCAGGGCCGGGAGGGTGTTTCCCGGGAAGCGTGCGGTGTCTCCGCGCAGTGCGATGGACAACGTCATGCCGTCAAGGGTGGCAAAGACTTCCGCTTTACGTGGTGCAAACAGGAAAAACGCCCACCGGGGGCGGGCCCGCCCGCCCGGGCGCTCCCCGGCGCGGACCGGTGCTCCCGTTGCGTGGCGCCGTGATTGCGAGCGGACTCACGTCGTGAGGACGCCGACGGGGTGCGGCGAGCTGGGAAACTTTGTTACACGGCGTCGTGACCGCACGGTGCCCCATGACCGTCCCTGGAGTGTGAGGCGAACGATGATTCCGGACCAGAGACGAGAGCACATCCTCAAGCTCCTGCAGGAGCGCCACGTGCTGAGCATCAACGAGCTCACGTCGATGCTGTCCGTGTCCCACATGACGGTCCGGCGTGACATCCAGGCGCTGGAGAACGACGGCAAGGTGCTGTCGGTCACCGGCGGGGTGCGGCTCGCGGCGCGGCTCAAGAGCGAGCCCTCCTACCTGGCCAAGGCGCAGCTGGAGGTACCCGCCAAGCGGGCCATAGCGCGGGCGGCGGCCGACCTGGTCCGGGAGAACTTCACCATCTACCTGGACGCGGGCACGACCACGCTGCAGATGGTCCCCCTGCTCACCGACAAGGTCGGCCTGACCGTCATCACCAGCGACTTCAACGTCGTGGGCCACCTGATGGAGTACCCGGGGATCGAGCTGATCCACACCGGCGGGGTGGTCTCGCACTCCGACCACTCCTCGGTCGGGCGCTTCACCGCCGACTTCCTGCGCCAGGTGAACGTCGACCTGGCCTTCATCGCCAGCAGCTCCTGGGACGCCGAGCGCGGGTCGACCACGCCCTCCGAGGCCAAGGTGGTCGCCAAGCAGGCGCTGCTGCGGATCGCCTCCAAGAGCGTGCTCACGGTCGACAGCACCAAGTACGGCAAGTTCGGCACCTTCAGGGTGGCGAGCCTGGAGGAGTTCGACCTGATCATCACCGACGACCGGCTCCCGCGCTCGGCCGTGGACGACCTCGCCGAGCGCGACGTGCGCCTGAAGCTGGTCGAGGTGGAGTAGGGCCGCGTGTCCGTCGGGCGCCTCCGGCGGCTCCGGTCCGCCGCGGCCCGGTCCGCGCCCGGTCGGCGGCGCGGGTCGTGGAGGTCCCGGCCGCGGCCCGGCGCGCCTCAGTCCTCGCCGGCGTCGAGTTCCGCGTGGGCGAAGAGGGCCAGTTCGGTGCCGTCCGGGTCGTAGAAGAGCAGGGTGGAGCCCTCCTCGCCGTGCATCACCGGGGAGTGCTCCACGTCCATCTCGGCGAAGCGCTCCTCCCAGGCCTCCAGCTCACCCAGGTTCTCGACGCCCAGGGTGAGGCGGTCCAGGCCGCAGTGCCTGCGGTCGAACCTGCCCTTGAAGTTGTCGCGGTGCTGGATGAGCGCCAGCAGCAGCCCGGATGCCGGGTGCTGGCACTCGGTGCGCCGGGTGCCCTCGTGGTCGCGCTTGCCGAGGACCCGGAAACCCAGGACGGCGCGGTAGAAGCGCACACTCTCGTCGCGGTCGCGGACCGACAGGGTGACGCGGGCGAGCCCGTTGAGCTGGGGCACGGGCACCTCTTTGCGGCGGGGGCCGATGGTGGCCAGTAGATCGAGCACGATCATCGAGCCTAGGTCGGAGTCAGAATGATGGGTCCCTCTTTAACGCGGGTTTAACGCCTGATGTTCCCCGAATCACCCGAATACACTCCCTGACCTCCCTCGTTCTCCCTCTCAGCGGCCCGGAGTGGAACGCGTCACCACCGCCGGAGAGGACGGTTCGTCGCGGACGTACCAGCGGGAGCGCATCACCAGGACGGTCACCGCGAAGGAGACCAGGCCGCCCAGAGTGGCCAGCACGAACGCCCCCTGGTGGCCGTGGGCGTCGGCGAGGACGCCCGCGACCGTCGACCCCAGCGCCTGGCCCAGGATCAGGCAGCTCAGGATGACGGCCATCGACTGCGACAGGCGGCTGGCCGGGGCGGCCCTCTCGATCAGCCCGAACAGGCTCACGATGTGCGGTCCGATCGCGGCGCCCAGGACGAAGATGGCCAGCGCCAGAGCCGCCGCGCCGTGGGCCGCGTACAGCGGCAGGGGGAGCAGGAACAGCGCGCCCGCCGCGATCCGGGTCCGCGCCGTGAGCGGGAAGCCCACGGGGACGGAGGCCATCAGCAGGCCCGCGACGGCGCTGCTGGTGCCCATCACCGCGTACATCAGCCCGGACAGGTCCCCGTGCCCGGAGGCGGCCGAGAAGGCGGTCACGCCGGTGGACATGCCGCCGAAGAACAGGCCCTGGCAGAACATGGGGACGGCCAGCACCAGCAGCGCGGGCGTGGCGATGCGGCCCCCGGCGCCCCGCACCGGCGGGGTCCCGGGAGGCGCGGTGGGGTGCAGGGCGAACACGGTCCCGAACACGCCGATGAGCACGGCCGCGCCCAGCACGCTCGCCGCCGGTGAGAGCGTCACGGTGAGCAGGCCCACCAGGGCGGGGCCCAGGACGAACGCGGCCTCGTCCAGCACGCCCTCGACCGACATCGCCGCGGACACCGACCGCTCGCGCTCCTCGCCCCGGTGCGGTCCCCGCCGGATGAGCACCACCCAGCGCGTGCGCGCCATGGGGCCGATCTGGGGCATGCACAGGCCCGCCACGGCGGCCAGCACGGCCAGGACCGGGGCGGAGGCCCCCGCCAGGACGGCGGACACGAGCACGGTGACGAGCACGGCGTCCACGAGCGAGGTGACCAGCACCGGAACCCGCTGCCCGCGCCGGTCGGCGAACCGGGCGATGACGGGGCCGCCCACGGTCTCCCCGAGCGCGAAGGCCCCGGTCACCGCACCGGCGGCGGCCACGCTCCCGGTCGTGGTGGTGACCAGGGTGAGCAGGCCGATCAGGGACATGGAGATGGGCAGGCGGGCGAGGAAGGTGCTCAGGAGCAGCGGCCACCCGGCGATGTGGTGCATGCGTCGCAGCGTGTCCAAAGGTGACATCCGGCCCCTGTCCGCGGTCGTGGTTCCCGACCCCCGGATCCCGGCACGGCCGTGCGGCTCGGGCCATCGCGGAAGGGCCAAAATTCATCCCATGATATGGCCGGCACTCCCGGCTGGGAGCCCTTCCGGCGTCCGTGCGGGGATTTCCGGGGTGCCGATGGGCCTTTCGGCACCCGGGCGGGGACTTCCGGGGCCCTGGTGGACCTTCCGGTGCCCGTGCGGGGATTTCCGGGGTGCCGATGGGTCTCCCGGTGCCCGTGCGGTGACTTCCGGAACCCCGACGGGCCTCCCGCCGCACGCGCCGGATGTGCCGGGCGGGGAAGGGCGGATGGACGCACGCACGCGCACGCGCCGTCCGCCGGAGAGGAGGGTCCCACCCTGACTTTCGACGGTGCCGCCGACCCGCCCCCGGTGTGTAGGTTTCCCGGCATGGACCTCTCCGTACCGCGCGCGGGCCTGCGGCGTGCGCTGACCCCGCTCGGGGGCTGGCCCACCCGGGGCGCCGTCTGGCGCGACGTGCTGTTCGGGGCCGCGGTCACCGCCCTGTGCCTGGGGGAGATGCTCTTCCGCTGGCTGTCCGGGGAGATGCCCGCCGCCACCGCGCTCGCCACCGCGTGCGCGGCCGCCGTGCTGACCGCGCTGACCGTGGCGCTCAGCCGCCTCTACCCGCTGCTCGCCCTGGTCGTGGCCCTGCTCGGCTCGTTCTGGGTGTACGGGTTCAGCGTCCTGCTGCTGTGCGTCGCCTACCTGGTCGGCCGCCGCGTCCCCACGGTGCGGGCGGCGCTGGTGCTCTTCATGTCCGTCACCGTCCTGTGGACGGTGGTCGGGGTGCTGCTGTGGCCCGAGGCGCCCGCGGCGTGGCCCGCCACCGTGAGCACCGTCGTGTTCAGCGTCGTACTCCCGTGGCTGGTGGGCGTCTACCGGCGCCAGCACGTGGCCCTGGCCGAGGCCGGGTGGGAGCACGCCCGCCAGCTCCAGCGCGAACACCGCCTCACCGTCGACGAGGCCAGGCTCCGCGAGCGCTCCCGCATCGCCCAGGACATGCACGACTCCCTCGGCCACGAGCTCAGCCTCATCGCCCTGCGCGCCGGCGCCCTGGAGGTCAGCCCCGACCTGGACGGGGAGCACCGCCACTCCGCGTCCGAGCTGCGGGTCACCGCGGTCAACGCCACCCACCACCTGCGGGAGATCATCGGGGTGCTGCGCGCCGACACCGAACCCGCGCCCATGTCCCCCGTGGGCGAGGGCGTCCCCGCCCTGGTCGAGCGCGTCCGCGACTCCGGCATGCGGGTCGTGCTGGTGCGTGACGGGGAGACCGGCGGCCTGCCGCCGATGGTCGACCGGGCGGTCCACCGGGTCGTCCAGGAGTCGCTCACCAACGCCGCCAAGTACGCCCCCGGCGCCGACGTGACCGTGTGGCTCACCACGAGTGGTGAGCGGGTGGATGCCAGGGTGACCAACTCCGCCCCCTCGGGACCGTGCCCCGACACCGGCCCGGGCGGCAGGCGCGGGCTCATCGGCCTGCGCGAGCGCGTTCGCCTGACCGGGGGCTCCTTCGCCGCCGGACCGGACGGTGACGGCGGCTGGGAGGTCTGCGCGACCATGCCGCTGGACGGCGCCGCCGGGGCGGGGGCCGACGAGGACGGGGAGGCGGCCGAGATCGACCAGCTCCAGCTCGCCGCCCACCGCCGGGTGCGCGGCTGGACGCTGGCCCTGGCACTGGTCCCGGTCACCGCGGCCGTGGTGCTCGTGTTGGCGCTGGGATGGCTCAGCTTCACGAACATGGAGCTCAGCACCCTGCCCCCCGAGGAGTTCGCCGCCCTGTCCGTCGGCGACCCCCAGTCCGAGGTCGAGGCGGTGCTGCCGCAGAACTCGGTGTACATGGACGCGGGCATGCTGGAGGAGGACGCCGTTCCCCCGGGCGCAGCGTGCAGCTACTACCGCAGCGACAGCGTGTTCTTCGGCGGCGAGACGACCATCTACCAGCTGTGCTTCGCCGAGGGGCGCCTGCTGACCAAGGGGGAGGCACCGCTACGGTGACCACGCGGTTCCGGAACGGGCACGGGGAAGAGGGACAGACGTGATCAGGGTGCTGCTCGCCGACGACGAGGCGATGATCCGCGCCGGGGTGCGGGCGATCATGCGCAGCGACCCGGAGATCGAGGTGGTGGCCGAGGCGGCCGACGGCCGCGAGGCCGTGGACCTGGTGCTCTCCCACCGCCCCGACGTGGCGCTGCTGGACATCCGCATGCCCCGGATGGACGGTCTCGCGGCCACGGCGGAGATCCGCAGGGTCGCACCCGAGACCGCCGTGGTCATCCTCACCACCTTCGGGGAGGACAGCTACATCTCCCAGGCGCTCGGCGGCGGCGCCAGCGGCTTCCTGCTCAAGGCGGGCGACCCGCGCGAGCTGATCGCCGGGGTGCACGCGGTCGCCGACGGCGGCGCCTACCTGGCCCCCCAGGTGGCGCGCCAGGTCATCGCCCGGTTCGGCGGACCCCGGGCCGCCCGGGAGGCGGCGGCCGTCGCCCGGGTCGAGGAGCTCACCCAGCGCGAGCGCGAGGTGCTGGCCCTGGTCGGGGCGGGCCTGTCCAACGCCGACATCGCCGACCGGCTCTTCCTGGTGGAGGGCACCGTCAAGAGCTACGTCAGCGCCATCCTCAACCGGCTGGAGATGCGCAACAGGGTGCAGGCGGCCATCCTCGCCCACGAGGCCGGACTCGTGGACACCTCCGCCACCTGACCCGGTGCCGGGCGGACCGGCCCCGGTGGGGGAGACTGGGGGTTATGGACGACGACCCCAGGGGCGGTCCGCCCCCGGCGCACCGCAGGGAGGCGCGGCTGGACGCCGCCTGGCGCGGGCTCGCCGGAGACGGCCCCGAGGCGGTGGCGGTCGGCGCCGAACTCCTGGGCCGCTGGAACGAGCCGCACCGCCGCTACCACACGCTCGCCCACCTGGAGGCCGTGCTGCGCGCGGTCGACCCGCTGCTCCGCGAGGAGAGGGTGCGCGACGCCGACCTCGTGCGCTACGCGGTCTGGTTCCACGACGCCGTCTACGAGGGGGTCCCGGGACGGGACGAGCGCGAGAGCGCGCGGCTCGCCGAGCGGCTGCTGTCCCTGACGGGGATGGGGACCGCGCGGGTCCGCGAGGTCGTGCGCCTGGTCGGGGTGACCGCGACGCACCGGCCGGGGAGGTGGGACGCCGGCGGCGCGGTGCTCTGCGACGCCGACCTGTCGGTGCTGGCCGCACCGGCCGACGAGTACCTGGCCTACACCACGGCGGTGCGCGCCGAGTACCGGCACGTTCCCGACGAGGACTTCCGCGCGGGCCGGAGCGCGGTGCTGCGGTCGCTGCTGGAGGCGCCGCACCTGTTCCACACCCCGTTCGGGCGGGCGCACTGGGAGGCGCGGGCCCGGGTGAACGTGCTCGCCGAACTCGACCGGCTGAACGCCCCGCCCCCGGTGGAGCCGCCCCCGCCCTGAACCGGCCGCCGTCCGGCGGGTGCGGCGATGCGGCGGCGTGCGCGTGCGGGGGAGGACGGACCGCCCTGTCAGGCGGTGCCGGTCAGTCGGGCGCCCTTGGGCCGCCGCAGCCCGGACGCGCGCAGGCGCGTGACCAGCTCGCGTCCGCTGACGTGCTCGGCGCCCAGTTCCAGGGCCCGGGCGTGCAGGTGCTCGGGGATGTCGTAGTGGTCGCGCTCGAACGCGCGCGGGTCCACCCCGAGCGCACGGGCGAAGGCGTGCAGCTCGTCGTAGGAGCTGTCGCTGACCAGGTGCGCGAACAGCCAGCCGCGCGGCCCCGGCCAGACCGGGGTGTCGATGAGAACGCTCATCCCAGAAGCCTAGAGCCCCTGTCCTCCGGGTCCTCGGCCGTCCGGGTCCCCGGTCGCGCGGGGGGAGCGGCGCGTGAGGGACGGCTCTGCCGCGGTCCGCGCAGGGAAGCGGCCCCCGCCACCGCACCCGGCGAGGACCGCTTCGCACTGCGTCACCGCGTCGGCTCGGCCTCAGGCGCCGGCGCCGCCGTCCACCGGCACGATCGCGCCCGTCACCATCGCGGCCCGGTCGCTGAGGAGCCACGCGGCCACCTCGGCCACCTCACGGGGTTCGGCCATGCGGCCGAGCGGGGTCGCCGCGTTGTTGCGCTCGATGATGCCCGGGGACACCGCTTCCCACGCCTCCATCATCTCCGTCGCGGTACCGCCGGGGGTGATGCCGTTCACGCGGATACCCTGGCTCCCCCAGGTCACGGCAGCGGACTCGGTGATGCTGTTGAGCGCGCGCTTCATCGCGCCGTACGCGGGGAGCGCGGGATTCGCGCGGCGGCTGCCGATGCTCGATGTGTTGACGATCGCTCCGCCGCCGCCCCGGCGCATGAGCTCGGCCTCGGCCGTCATCGCGGTCCACTGCCCCCGGAAGTTCACCGCGAACTGCGTCTCGACGTCCTCGTCGCTCGTCGTGTCCAGAGGACCGGGTTGCTGGCCCGCGGCACCGTTGTTGAACGCGCCGTCGAGTCGGCCGTGCAGCTCCTCGACGCGCCCGACCGCCGCGCGGATGCTCGCCCGGTCGGTGAGGTCCATGGTCACCGCCTCCGCGTCGCCGCCGTCGGCGCGGATCCCGGTGACGATCCGCTGGAGGGCGTCCGTGTCGCGGGCGGCGAGCACGACGGCCGCGCCCTCCCGCGCGAAGAGCCGGGCCGCGGCCGCCCCGATCCCCCGGCTGGCACCGGTGATGAACACGACCTTGCCGGTGAGCAGGCCGATGGGCGGGATGTCGATGGGTGAAGTGCCGATGTCGTTCGTCATGTCCACAGTGTCAGCTCAGCCTTCGTGCCGGATACAGGCACAGGCGGTACCAGGATCCGCCGCCGCGCGGCGTGCAGAATCGGGGTATGGACAGACAGGCACTCGGGGCGTTCCTCCGCAGCCGCCGCGAACGGCTCCAACCGCTGGACGTCGGCCTCCCCTCGGGCCCGCGCCGACGGACACCGGGCCTTCGCCGCGAGGAGGTGGCGGTCCTCGCGCACATCTCCACGGAGTACTACGTCCGGCTCGAACAGGCCAGGGCGCCGCGGCCGTCGGGCGAGGTCCTCGCCGGGATCGCGGGCGCGCTGAGGCTCACGGACGCCGAGTCCGACCACCTCCACGTCCTCGCGGGCACCGCGCCGAGCCGCACCCGGCTGCACCGGCGCGACGTCCGCCCCAGCATCCTCGCGCTCCTCGAACGGCTGCCGTCGACGGCCGGTTTCGTGATGTCCGCCGTGTTCGAGGTGCTCGCGTGGAACGACCTCGCGGCCGCGCTCATGCAGGACTTCGCCGAGCTCGCCCCGAAGGACCGCAACCTCGCGCGCCGGGCGTTCCTCGGGCCGACGCGACCGGACACGGAGCTGTACGGGGTCTCCGACGCCGCCGACTTCCGGCACCAGGTGGTCATGGAACTCCGTGCCACTCTCGCCCGCTATCCGAGGGACCCCGCGGTGACCGGTCTCGTCGACGAGCTGCGCGACGCCAGCCCCGACTTCGCCCGGCTCTGGGAGCGGCACGACGTGCAGGCCGCGCTGACGCTCACGAAGACCTTCCGGCACCCGGTCGTCGGGGAGGTCACCGTCGACTGCGACGCGCTAGCGCTCACGGACCGCGACCAGCACCTCGTGCTCTACAGCGCGCCGCCGGGGTCCCCCGGCGCCGAGGCCCTGGCTCTCCTGAGCGTCCTCGGAGCCGGGGCCAGCGTGTATCCGGGGTAGCGTCGCGGACGGCCGGGAGACCAGACCCTGATCGGCGCGGCCGTCGGCGCGGCTCGCCCGGCACCGGCCGTCCCGCCGTCGACGCGCGGCCCGGCTGTCGGGAACCTCCGCGGGACGGGTCCCGGGCGGTGCCGGGTCAGGGCCGTCCGGTCACCGGAGCGCTCACCGGGCGCCAGGGCACGGGGCTGGACATCACCATGGTGCTGGAGGGGCGCCCGTGCTCGGCGAGCCTGTCGATGACCTCCTCGAAGCGCTCCATGGAGCGGACCGCGATGAGCAGGACGCAGCAGTCGTCGCCGGTCACCCGGTGCGCCTGGAGGATCTCCGGCATCTCCAGCGAGGCCTCGTCGCGCAGCAGGCAGTGCGCGCCGAAGCACTCCATGCGCACCAGGGCGGTCACGGGCAGCCCGGCCGCGGCCGGATCCACGTGCGCGTGGTAGCCGGTGATCACCCCGCGGTCGGTGAGGCGCCGTACGCGGTCGGCGACGGCGGGCGCGGACAGGTTCACCCGGCGGGACAGTTCGTTGAAGGACAGACGCCCGTCCTGTTGGAGCTCGGCGAGGATGCGCTGGTCGACGCTGTCCAGCGGGGTTGCCAACCGTGATGCCATGCTTTGCGTTCCCAAAGTCGAGAGTCACAACGTCTTACGAATGATAGGCCGATGTCCCCTTCGCGTGTCCGTCGGCCCTTCCTGTCCGGGGTGCGGGTGCCCGATGATGTCACCTCACGCGCCCGGCGGCCGTGCGCGGGGGCGGATCCCTCCGCCCGCGGTGCCGCGGACGCGCTGCCGTACACGCGATTCCGACAAGGGGTTCCCATGCTCTCCACCACCGCCCAGCAGTGTCCGTACGCCGGTGACTCCGGCGGGGCCGAGGCGGCCCGGAGCGCCGGGGCCGACAGCCCGACCCTGTCCTTCGAGCGCGCGACCCCCTACGTCGACTACGCCGGTATCGACACCCTGCTGTCCCTCCAGAAGCCGCGCACCGCCGAGCCCGCCGAGCCCTCGTTCATCATCGCCACCCAGGTCATGGAGCTGCTGTTCACCCTGGTGCGGGAGCGCTGGGAGGCCGCCCGCGACGCGCTGGAGGCCGACGACGTGCCCGGCGCCCTGGCCTGGCTGCGCCGCGCCCGCAACGCCCAGGACGTGCTCAACGACTCCTGGGCCCTGCTGGCCGACATGACGCCCACCGAGTTCAACCGCTTCCGCGACTCCTTCGGCGAGGCCTCGGGCTTCCAGTCCTACGGCTACCGCAAGCTGGAGTTCCTGCTCGGCAACAAGTCCGCCGCCATGATCCGCCCGCACAAGGCCATGGACGGCGTCGTCGGCGACCTCACCTCCCTGCTGGAGCGCCCCGGGCTCTACGACGCGGCGCTGCGGCTGCTGCACCGCCGCGGCCTGCCGGTCCCGAAGGACCGCGTCGAGCGCGACTGGACCCTGTCCTACGAGGCCAGCCCCGGGGTGGAGGAGGCCTGGAAGGCCGTCTACGCCGACGACGTGCCCGGCAACGAGCTGTTCCTGCTGGCCGAGGCGCTGCTCGACGTCGCCGAGCGGGTCACCCGGTGGCGCCAGCGCCACCTGGTCGCCGTCAAGCGCACCCTGGGCGGCAGGCCCGGCAGCGGCGGCTCCAACGGCCTGAACTGGCTGGCGCGCAACGCCGAGCAGGACGTCTTTCCCGAGCTGTGGTCCCTCCGCAGTACCGTCTGACCCGTTCCCACCCGCTGCCACGAGGAAGCAGGACCCCGATGACCCCCGCCACCCGTGCGGACTGTGTCGCGCTCGACGCGGCCGACCCCCTCGCCCCCTTCCGGGAGGAGTTCGTCCTCCCCGAGGGCGTGGTCTACCTGGACGGCAACTCGCTGGGCGCGCTGCCGCGCTCCACCCCCGGCCGGGTCGCCGACATGATCGAACGCGAGTGGGGGCGCGACCTCATCCGCAGCTGGAACGACGCCGGGTGGTGGGACAAGCCGCGCACCCTGGGCGCCAAGATCGCGCCGCTGGTCGGCGCGGCGGCCGACGAGGTCGTCGTCGGCGACGGCACCTCGGCCAACCTGTTCAAGACCCTGGTCGCGGCGCTGCGCATGTCCGACCGCTCGGTGGTGCTGGGCGAGGCGGGCAACTTCCCCACCGACCTGTACGTCGCCGAGGGCGCGGCCTCGCTGACGGGCGCCACCCAGAGGCGCGTGGACCCCGACGGTCCCGCGCTGGCCCGGGACCTGGAACGGGGCGACGTCGCGGTCCTGCTGCTCAGCCACGTGGACTACCGCAGCGGCACCCTGCGCGACATGCCCGGCATCACCCGCCTGGCCCACGAGCACGGCGCCCTGGTGGTCTGGGACCTGTGCCACAGCGCGGGCGCGGTCCCGATCGACCTGTCCGGCAGCGGCGCCGACTTCGCGGTGGGGTGCACCTACAAGTACCTCAACGCCGGTCCGGGCGCCCCCGCGTTCCTGTACGCCGCCCGCCGCCACCACGCCGTGGCCGACCAGCCCCTGAGCGGCTGGCACGGGCACGCCCGCCCCTTCGACTTCACCGCGGACTACGAGCCCGCCGCGGGGGTGTCGCGCTTCCTGAGCGGTTCGCAGCCGCTGGTGGCCGACGCCGCCCTGGAGGCGAGCCTGGACGTGTGGGCCCGGGCGGACATGGGCCTGGTGCGCGCCAAGAGCCTGGCCATGACCGACCTGTTCCTGGAGCGCGCGGCACGGGCGGGGATCTCCTCGATCACCCCGGCGGAGCACGCGCGGCGCGGCAGCCAGGTGGCCCTGGTGCAGCCGGAGGAGGGCGCCGGTTACCCGATCGTGCAGGCGCTCATCGCGCGCGGGGTGATCGGCGACTTCCGCGCCCCCGACGTCATGCGGTTCGGGTTCACCCCGCTCTACCTGCGCTACGCGGACGTGTGGGACGCCGCGCAGGCCCTGCTGGAGGTCGTGGAGACGGGGGAGTGGCGCCAGGAGCGCTTCGCCCGCAGGGGTCAGGTGACCTGAGCCCGGCGGCCCGGCCCTCCCGCCCTCGGGGCCGGGCCGCCGTCCGGTCGCGGCGGTCGCGCCCGTGGGCCGGGCAACCTTCCGGGGCTCCTTTGCCCGTGGCTGGGGTCGACCGGGCCGCCGCTGACCGTTGCCGTATGTGTGGATTGCGTGGTCTTGACCACGTTCGTCGGTATCCGGCGCCTCTTCCTCCGCCGCAGCGACCCCGTGGTCCACGGCCCTGCGCGCGGCCCCGTACCGCTCCGCGACCGTCCGCGGGCGGGCGGAGCCGAAACTATGACGAGGGCCACGGGAAAGCCGTCCCGTCAACCCCGGGTCGGTCCGTAAACCCCCTGCCAACGGGGCTTTTCGCGTTTTCGGTCCCTCGCGCGCCCCGTTTCGTAACGTATTGCGAGAGACACGCAAGGTCATTTTACCTCCGGGGCTTGCGCGCTTTGCCTAAACGTGGGTTAGTGTCCTCGTGATCGGTTCGTTATTGCTGTTTGACGGACCGATGCCGAGCCCTTGACCGGCCGAGAGCCGCAAGGGAGTCGAGACCTCTTTCCCTGGGAACACGGCCGCGCGAATCCACGCGCCTGCGCCAGCGGAGACACCGAATCCCATCGGTACATCCCGTTCCCGCCCGCCACTCGCCGCCAGCGACGCGGGAGAACCCTGCCTTGACCACGCCCTCGCGGGGGCGCACCGAGCGTGCCCGCATGCCGGGTGAGTCATGCCCGCGGTCTTCTCGGCCCTGTCGTCAACCTGGCCTCTTACTTATGAGCAACGAGACTCCCATTCAGCACGGCGAAGTCACCGCGACCTACTTCTGGGACGACGGTTCCGGCATCAACGGGGACACAGGAGCCCCCGCGAGCGGAGAACCCATGCAGAAGGGGCTTTTCTCCAGCCCCAGTTGGCCACTCGGCACCGAGGGCTATGTCGTCCACGAGGGCAGGAAAGCCGAGTTCTTCATCGGCGACCGCGGCCCGGGCGCCCCCTCCGAGGGCTGTGACGTCCTGCTCGACATGGACGGCAAGACCTTCGCCGAGATCACGGGCGAGACCTGGAACGACAGCAACTACACCGTCAGCGGTGGCAACGGCCACCTCGAGGTGGAGTACTACATCACCAAGTGGGGCGACGGCGCGGGCACCGAGGGCGCACCGCACCCCTTCCAGCAGCCCGGCAACAAGTGCGAGGACGCGGTCTCCCCGATCCCCGAGGACGCCCTTCCCGAGGAGGAGGCCGAGGAGTCCGAGGAGCCCGCTGAGGAGAGCGCGCAGAGGACCGAGGAGCCCGCTCCCGAGAAGGCCGAGCAGAGCGCCAAGGAGGAGCAGCCCGAGGAGGGCGCCGCCGAGGGTGAGGACGAGGACGGCGACGGCGGCGTGACCGCCGAGACCGCGGCCAACGACCTCTCCGGCTTCCAGCTCATGGGCTCCGACGGCGTCATCAGCGGTACCGGGCTGCTGGCCCTGGCCCTCGTCCCGGCCGTGCTGCTCGCCGTGTTCTTCGCCTGGAGCCGCCGCCCGTCCGGCGCCCACGCCGGAGCCGAGGACGACGGCGGAAGCCTGACGGACGCGAGCAGCGGCCGCCACGGCCTGAGCTCGCGGCTGAACTCCGTGATCGAAAGGCTGCGCGGCGGGCGCTGACCCGCACCCGAGCAGCCTGCCAGCCGGAACACGGGTCCCGGCGCACCGCGGGGGCCGCGGCCACATGGCCGCGGCCCCCGTTCGCGTCCGCGGCGCCGCGCGGACCCGCTCGCCCGGGGCGGAAGCGTCCGTTCGGGTGCGCGGACCCGTTCGTTCGCGTCCGCGGAGGTGCCGGTGCGGGACCGTGAGCATTCCGCCCGGGGCGTGGAACTCCTCGCCCGGGCCCGCGGACGCGCCGTTTCGGTGCTGTGGAACCCCTGTCCGGGGTTGTGGACGGGCCGCCGGTCGCCGTTGACCGTGACGGCCCGTCCGCCCCGCGGGCGCGCCGACGCGGGGTCCGCGCGCCCTGTCCCGTGCCGTGGCCCCTCGGTCCGGCGTCCGTGTCCGCCGTCCCGGCGGCGCCGTTGCCGCCTGCGGATCCGGAGCCCTCCCGCGTCCGCGGCACGGAGGTCCGTACCGGGTGCTCGCCGCTCAGGCCTCCCGCGGCCCGTGGGCCAGGGCGGGGCGCCGGTCCGCCGGGTCCGGGGCCGCGGCGGCGTCCGCGAAGAGGGAGGCGTGGACCGCTCCGCCCCCGCCGCCCACGCGCTCGCGCACGCGTGCGGCGACCCTCTCCGCCTCGGCGGCGACGGCGGCCAGGGCGCGTTCCGTCTCCCGCGGGCTCCCGAGCGCGCCCTCCGCCCGCAGCAGGGCCTCCGTGCGCGACAGCGGGTCGCGCTCGGTCCAGTAGGCGGTCTCGTCCCCGTGCCGGTGGACCGGCGGGGCACCGGAGCCGACGTGCGGTTCCACCCGGCAGGTGACCGCCTCGACGATGGCGGGGCCGCCCCCGGCACGCGCCTCGGCCAGGGCGGAGGAGACCACGGCGTGCACCGCGGCGGCGTCGTTGCCGTCCACGCGGTACTCCCGCGTCCCGGGGCCGGTCCTCCCGCGCGTGGCCGTCAGGGCCTCGGTCCGCCGGTGCGGGGGAGCGCCGCCCGCCCGGTGGTCGCTCTGCACGAGGAAGACGACGGGGGCGTTCCACACGGCGGCGAAGTCGTAGGCCTCGCGGGCGTCGCCCTCACCGGTCGCGCCGTCGCCCACCAGCGCGAGGGCGGCCACGTCGCGGCCCCTGCGGCGCGCGGCGTAGGTCAGGCCCACCGCGTGGGAGGCGTTCGCGGCCAGCGGCGTGCACTGCGGCGCGCAGCGGTGGCGGCGGGGGTCGTACCCCGCGTGCCAGTCGCCGCGGAACAGGGTCAGGACCCGCACCGGGTCGACGCCGCGGGTGACGAGGGCGACGCTGTCGCGGTAGCTGGGGAACAGCCAGTCCTGTTCCGACAGGGCCAGCACCCCGCCGACCTGGGCCGCCTCCTGCCCCGTCGAGGACGGGTACACGGCGAGGAGCCCCTGGCGGGCGAGCGTGCCGGCCTGTTGGTTGAAGCGGCGGCCGATGACCATGGCGCGGTGGAGCTCGGCGAGCCGGGTGTGGTCGGGAGCGGTGAACAGCGGATGTTCCACACGCCGACCGTGCCGGTCCACGAGGCGCACCGGCTCCGTCGAGGGGAGTGGAGGAGCCGGGTCGGATCGCTCATCGGTGTGCTTCATGTCTTGAATATGAGGTGAATTACCCCATATTGTCGAGAAGTCCATCCGGATACTGGACGAACTGCCCAGTAGTGCGGTGCGGCGACCCGGATGTTCTCCGTCGATGATCGTGTGAGCGGTATGAGGTAAGACACATGGCCGTGCAGCTGGACGACACCGATCGTCGCATCATCTCCCTGCTCCGCGACGACGGGCGCATGTCCATCCGCGCGGTCGCCGAACAGGCGCACATCTCCCGTGCCAACGCCTACTCGCGCCTCGAACGCCTGCGCACGGAGGGCGTCATCCGCGGCTTCACCGCCGTCATCGACCCCGAGAAGTACGGCACCGCCCTGTCGGCCTACGTGTCCGTGCGCATCGAGCAGCACTCCTGGGAGCGTTTCCGCGGCTACCTGCGCGACATCCCCGAGGTCGACCACGCCGCCCTCGTCTCCGGGGACGTGGACCTGCTCCTGCTGGTCCGCGTCGCCGACGCCGCGGCCCTGCGCACCTTCGTCCTCGAACGCCTCCAGCGCATCCCCGAGGTCAAGAGCACGCAGACCATGTTCATCCTGGACGAGCCGCCGCTCTAGACGGGCGCCGGGGGGAAAGGGCCACCGCCCCGGGAAGTGGCCCTTGGGGCGCCGCCGGGGAGGCTCCTAGTCTGGCCCCATGCCTGAGTACCGCGTGGTCGACGCCTTCACCGACCGGCCCCTGGCCGGGAACCCCGCCGCCGTCCTGGTCCTGGACGAGACCTACTCCGACGCCTGGGCCCAGGGTGTGGCCGCCGAGTTCAACCTGTCCGAGACCGCCTTCGCCCGGCCCGTGCACGAGTCCGGGGCCGACTACGAACTGCGCTGGTTCACCCCCACCGTCGAGGTCGACCTGTGCGGGCACGCCACCCTGGCCACCGCGCACACCCTGTCCGAGCTCGGCGTTCCCGGCCCCTACCGCTTCACCACCCACAGCGGCGTCCTCACCGTCACCGAGCGGGACGGGCGGCTGTGGATGGACTTCCCCGCCGCGTGGCCCAAGCGGGTCGAGGAGCCCGAGGGGCTGGCCGAGGCCCTGGGCTCGCGCCCCCTGTGGACCGGGCTGGGCCTCGGGGGAGAGGACCTGCTGGTCGAACTCGCCGACGAGGACGCCGTGCGCGGGCTGCTGCCCGACATCGCCGCGCTGGGGCGGATGCCGTACCACCTGGTCATCGTCACCGCACGGGCCGACGAGGGCCCCGACTTCGTCTCCCGCGTCTTCGGCCCCAACCTCGGCGTGCCCGAGGACCCGGTCACCGGCAGGGCGCACACCGTGCTCACCCCGTTCTGGACCGACCGCCTGGGCCGCAGCTCGCTGAGCGCGCACCAGGCCTCCGCGCGCGGTGGCGACCTGCTGGTGGAGGAGCGCAACGGGCGCGTGCTGATCGGCGGCGAGGCGGTCACCGTGGCCACCGGCACGCTGTACCTCTAGGTTCCGGCAGGGCCCCGCGGGCCGCCCTGAGCGCTGGGCCGACCGTGCGGGCCGCGGTGGGCGGCGGGGCCCGGCGGAGGCCGAATGCGAGCGAGCGGAGGGAGGAATCCGGGTTTCCCCCTCACGGGGCCCCGAGTTCCGGTAGAACTGGTCCGAGGCACCTCCCCACCCCTCCCGGGGAGGTGCCCGCCGCGGCCCCTCCGGCACACCCCCTTGGTATCGGGGGGCCGCGGCGCACCCCCCGGAAGACCGGCCCCGCCGCCCCTGCGGGGCCGGTCCTCTCCGGCGGACGCCCACCGTTCCCGGGATCGCCGACGGAGCCGTCCCACCGGCGCCCCCGCGTCCGCTGCCGGACAGCGGGGGACGACCGGGGCTCTCCGAACAGGGCGGACGCGGTTGTCCACAGGCCCTCTGCGGCGGATTCGCCAAACGCCTAACCTGGCCGGAGCAGAGGAAACGACGTCTGGGGGACAGAGCGATGACGGGACGGTACGGGGGCGGCCAGGGGAGCCGGTACGGCGGCGGCGGAGGCCGCGGCGGCGCGCGCAAACCGGAGCCCGAGCCGATCCGCGGCGTCCGCGACGAGGCCCGGCTCTCCGAGGAGCTCCTGCGCATGGACGGCGCCTCCTACGGCCGCTACAAGTCCCTCAAGGGCGACTGGGACTTCGGCGACTTCACCCTGACCGTGCAGCGGGTCCAGGCCGACCCCTTCGCGCCGCCCTCGCGGGTGCGCGTGCTCATCCCGGACGCGGGCATCCCCAAGAGCGCCTGGGGCGACCCGGTGCGCCGCCGCGCCACCGCCGACTACCTGGGGCGGCGGGCACGCCGACTCCTGCGCGGATCGCTGCTCAGGATCGACACCGGCGGCCAGGAGGTGATCGAACGCTCCTCCTGCCAGCTCACCGACGGCGGCATCGACCTGCGCATCGGCATCGACCTGCCCGGACACGGCCGCCGCGTCGACGGCCGCACCGCCGAGCGGGAGCTGTGCCGCACGCTGCCCGGCCTGGTGGACGACCTGGACTGGGAGGAGATCGACACCGACGAGGCCGCGGCCTTCGCCGACACCGTCGCGGACACGGTCGCCCTGCGCTCCCGACTGGGGGAGAGGGGCCTGGTGGCCTTCGTCGCGGACGGCGCCGTGCTGCCCCGGCGCAGCGGTGTCAGCGACGAACCCATGACCGGCGGCGCCGTGCCCTTCACCTCCCCCGAGAGCCTGCGGGTCAACGTCGACCTGCCGCACCGGGGCACGGTGAGCGGCATGGGCGTCCCCGAGGGCATCACCCTCATCGTCGGCGGCGGCTTCCACGGCAAGTCCACCCTGCTGCACGCCCTGGAGCGCGGCGTCTACGACCACGTTCCCGGCGACGGCCGCGAACTGGTGGTGACCAGGGACGACGCCGTCAAGATCCGCGCGGAGGAGGGCCGCAGGGTCGAACGCGTGGACGTGAGCCCCTTCGTGCGCAACCTGCCCACCGGCGCCGACACGAGCGACTTCCGCACCGAGAACGCCTCCGGGTCCACCTCGCAGGCGGCCAACATCTGCGAGGCCGTCGAGGCGGGGGCGCGCACCCTGCTGGTGGACGAGGACTCCACCGCCACCAACCTGATGATCCGCGACGAGCGCATGCAGGCCCTCGTGCACGGAGACCGGGAGCCCCTGGTCCCCTTCATCGACCTCGTCCGGCCCCTGCGCCGCGACCACGGGGTGTCCACGGTCCTGGTCATGGGCGGCAGCGGCGACTACTTCGACGTCGCCGACCACGTCATCATGCTCGACGCCTACCACCCGCACGACGTCACCGAGCGGGCGCGCGAACTCGCTCGGGAGCGCGTGGACGCTGACTTCGCCCTGCCGCGCCCCCGCGTGGTCGACCCCGCCTCCGTGGACGACAGCACCTCGCGGGGCAGGGGCCGGATCAAGCGCCGCGACATGGACGTGCTGGTGTTCGGCGACCACGACGTCGACGTGCGCGCGGTGGAGCAGTTCGTCGACCCCGGACAGATCACCGGTGCCGGGCTGGCCCTGCGCGAACTGGTCGCCGGACGCCACCTGGACGGCGACCGCACCCTCGCCGAAGCGCTCGACTCCCTGGAGGAGGCCCTGGACAGAAGGGGCGTCACCCTGCTCGGCGCCGACTTCGGCGGTGACTACGCCCTGCCGCGCCGGTTCGAGGTCGCCGCCGTCCTCAACCGGCTGCGCTCGCTGCTGGTGGCCGACCCGCGCTGAGCCGCCGGGGCGGGGCCGGGGTGTGGTGGTCCTCTCATGCGCCGGTTGCAGGAAGCTCCCTCCACCGGCCGGGGTTGGTAGGGGTGTGGGTGAGCGTCCTCTCATGGCTCAGCCGGTGAGCTAGTGGGTCGGTATTGTGGAGAAGCAGGGCACAGCCTCCCAGGCGGTGCGAATCGGGCCTCCCCGGCCGTACCCCGGCGCCCGACCGCCGCGTGAGCGCGACCCTGTGATCCCGACCAGTTTTGGAGACGAGAACCCGGTGCGCGATTCCGCAGATCTGTACGAACTCCACCCAGGCTTCGAGGATGTCGCCGGACTGGCGATGCTGGTCTGTCTGGACGGCTTCGTGGACGCCGGACACGCCGGGCGCCAGATGATCACGTCGCTGTTCGAGCGGTTCACCGCGGAGGAGGTCGCGACCTTCGACGCCGACCGCCTCGTGGACTACCGCTCGCGCCGCCCGACGATGACCTTCGTCGAGAACACCTGGACCGCCTACGACGCGCCCAAGCTCGCGCTGTACCGGATGCACGACGACGAGGGCGCCCCCTTCCTGGTCCTGCACGGCCCGGAGCCGGACCGCGAGTGGGAGGCCTTCGTCGCCGCCGTGGGCCGCCTCGTCGACCAGTTCTCCGTCACGCTGTCCGTCAGCGTCCACGGCATCCCCATGGCGGTCCCGCACACCCGGCCGGTCACGGTCACCCCGCACTCCACCCGCCCCGAGCTGGTCGAGGGGCACACCCCGTGGATCGGCCGCGTCGAGGTGCCCGGCAGCGCCACCTCGCTGCTGGAGTACCGGCTGGGCGAGGGGGGCCACGACTTCGTGGGCTACGCCGTCCACGTGCCCAGCTACCTGGCCCAGGCCCAGTACCCGCGCGCGGCCATCGCCGCCGCCGAGTACGTGGCCGGGGCCACCGGCCTGGCCCTGCCCACCACGGAGATGGAGGAGGTCGCCGCGGCGACCGACGTCGACATCGCCGAACAGGTCATGGCCTCCGAGGAGATCCAGCGCGTCGTGGCCAACCTGGAGCGCCAGTACGACGACATCATGTCCTCGCGGACCGACCCCCAGGAGCGTCCCACGCTCCCGCTGGCCGACGACGACGCCCAGCTGCCCACCGCCGACGAGCTCGGCGCCGAACTCGAACGCTTCCTCGCCGAGCGCGAGGGCGAGGGAAACGGATGACCGTGTTCTACCAGATGCTCTTCCGCTCGGTCCTGCGCCACATGGACGCGGAGAAGGTCCACAAGCTCAGCTTCGCCGCGCTGCGCGGCGTGACCGCCCTGCCCGGCGTGGCCTCCGCGATGAGCGGTGTGCTCGGACCGCGTGAACCCGAGCTGACCGTGCACGCCCTCGGGCAGGAGTTCCCCGGTCCGCTGGGGCTCGCGGCCGGTTTCGACAAGAACGCGGAGAGCCCCTCCGGACTGGCCGCGCTCGGCTTCGGCTTCGTGGAGGTCGGCACGGTCACCGCCCAGCCCCAGCCGGGCAACCCCCGGCCGCGCCTGTCCCGGCTGGTGGCCGACCGCGCGATCGTCAACCGGATGGGCTTCAACAACGAGGGGTCGGCCCTGGTCGCCGAACGCCTCCACCACCGGCGCGGCGGGCGCCGTCCCGTGCTCGGCGTCAACATCGGCAAGACCAAGGTGACGCCCGAGGAGGAGGCCCCCGCCGACTACGCCCTCAGCGCCCGGCGCCTGGCCCGCTACGCCGACTACCTGGTGGTCAACGTCAGCTCGCCCAACACCCCGGGGCTGCGCAACCTCCAGGGCGTGGAGCAGCTGCGCCCGCTCCTGGCCGCCGTGCGCGAGGCCCTGGCCGAGGCCGGTCGACCGGACCTGCCCCTCCTGGTGAAGATCGCTCCCGACCTCGCGGACGAGGACGTCGACGCCGTCGCCGACCTCGCCCTGGCCGAGGGGCTCGACGGCATCATCGCCACCAACACCACCATCTCCCGCGAGGGCCTGACCACCCCCGCGGCGCAGGTGGAGGCCGCCGGTGCGGGCGGCCTGTCCGGCGCCCCCCTCAAGCGGCGCTCCCTGGAGGTGCTGCGCCGCCTGCGCGCCCGCGTGGGCGATCGGGTGACCCTGATCGCCGTCGGCGGCATCGAGACGCCCCTGGACGCCTGGTTCCGCATCCGCGCGGGGGCCAGTCTCGTGCAGGGCTACACCGGCCTCATCTACGGCGGTCCCCTCTGGCCCCGCCGCATCAACCGCGGCCTCGCCCGGCTGGTGCGGGCCTCCGGCCACCGCTCCATCAACGAGGTGATCGGGGCCGACGTCCCCGCGCCGGTCACCCCGGCAGCCGGTCCCGGGCAGGGCGCAGACCCCGCCGCGGCCACCGCCAGGGGCTGACCCCTCCGCCAGAGCCCAGGTCCGCGCCACCATCGACGGGCGGGTCCGGAGCTGGCAGTCGGGCCCGCCGGTCCTCCGCCGGCCGCTGTACCCGTCGCCAGCGGCCGGACCCGTGGGACCGCCATCGACGACCGGACTCACGCGCCCGCCATCGACGGCCGGGGCCCGCCACCAAGGGGCGGGGCCCCCCCGGCGGGG
>ANAW01000134.1:0-30840 GCA_000340945.1 Nocardiopsis synnemataformans DSM 44143
GCGGACCTCAGGAACCGGCGGGCGCGGACAGCCCCTCGGGCGGGTAGCTCTTCCCGGCCTCCGGGCCGTCGTAGACCTGGCTGACGGTCGCGAACTCGTACCCGTCCGCCCGCAGCCGCTCGATGATCTCGGGGACCGCGGCCAGGGTCGGCCCCAAGGGGTCGTGCAGCAGCACCACACCTCCGGGCTCGGCCCCGTCCACCACGCTCTCCACGACCTCGTCGCGGCTCATGTCGGTCCAGTCCTCACTGTCCTGGCTCCACAGGATCTCGGCCATGCCCTGACGGCCGATCTCCTCCAGCACCTCCGGCGAGCTGTCGCCGAACGGCGGCCGGAACAGCTCCACGGTGTGTCCCGTCTGGCGGCGCACCATCGCGCTCACCGCGGCCACCTGGTGGACCAGCTCCTCCCCCTCGAAGGCCTCGGGCATGTGCTCGTGCAGGTGGTTGTGGCTGCCGATCTCGTGTCCCTCGGCGTAGGTGCGCCGGATCACGCTGGGCCGGGTCAGCGCCGGGTTGCCGTTGAGGAAGAAGGTGGCCGCCACCTCCTCCTCCGCCAGCAGGTCCAGCAGTTCCGGAGTCGTCGCGACCGGTCCGTCGTCGAAGGTCAGCGCGATGCACTTGGCCTCGGCGCAGTCCAGGTCCGGGTCCCCCGCCGAGACCACCCCCGGCACCGGCGGCTCGGCCGGCGGCTCGGCGTCGGGCGCCTCCACGGTCAGCACGGGCTCCTCCGCCATGGAGGCCTCCCGCGCCCGTTCGCCCAGGTCGGACAGCAGTGGCGCGGCCTCCTCGGCGGGCACCACCGCGACCATCCTCCCCGGCTCCGAGGACGGGGGGTGGCCCTCCACGACCGGGGATAGGTGCCCGTCGTCGAACTCCACCACCAGGTCCCCGTCGGCGTTGAACCCCATCGAGTCGTAGGTGCGCATCACCGGGTGCAGGCCCTGCGCGTCCACGGCCTCCTCGTCGGCGAACGAGGTGCGGATGATCCCGTTGAGCTCCCGGAGCGCCGCGTCGTCGGCCAGCAGCTCCGTGGAGTAGGCGGTGTGGCCGGTGGACGTGTCGTACCAGTACGTCCCGTACCCCTGGCGCAGCCCGTGGAAGTCCTCCTCGGTGCGCACCAGGCGTACGCCCAGCACCCCGTTCCCGGCGGCGACCACCTCCCAGTCGACGCCCAGGCTCACCGGGTCCCGGCTGGCGCCCCGGTAGTCCCGCACCTCCTGGTCCACCTGGGCGGCCAGGTCCCCGGCGAAGGCGTCGGCCCCCGCGAACACCGGGTAGGCGACGTCGATCGCGAGCCCCTCGGGCTTGTACGGGTGGTCCTCGAAGTCGGAGGCGTCCCCGCGCCACTCGGTGACGCCGTCCCCCGGCTCCTCCACCACCACCGTGATCAGCTCCGGGTCCTGCGCACCCCCCGAGGCGATCCCCTCGGTGCCGCACGCGGCCAGGGGCAGGACCAGCGCGGCCAGCGCCGCACCGGGCCACCGCGCTCTGCGCTCCCACGGCCGGTTCCCCCCGGCCCCGGGGCACGGGGCGGCCTGGTTCGGGTGGACTCGAGTCGACGACAACACCGGACTCCCTCATCCCTCAGCGGGTGGCCAACACGGCTGCTGCTGGGAGCAACATAGGGGACGCCGTTCCCCGTCCCGTGACGGTGACCACATGTGGTCACCGCCACGGGACGGGGAACGCGCCGGAGACCGGGAACGCCCGTGCGGGGCGCCCCTCCGGTGTCGTCCGGTGCCCTCACGCGGCCCTGTGCCCCGTGGGTCCCACCGGCCGCGGTCCCGAAGCCTCTCCCGGGGACATCCTCCCCCCGGTCCGCTCACCGCGCCGTGACGCCGCGCCCTCAGGCCCCCTCGGAAGCCTCTCGGCCCTCCCTAGGGAGCCTGCTGGTCTCCCTCACCGTGCTCCCCGGCCCCCTCGGAGGGCTCGGCGCCCTCCTCCGGGGCGTCGGGGACCCCGTCGACGTAGGTCTCGCCGGGGGTGGTGGTCCCGAGCAGCTGGGACACCGTGACCATGGTGTACCCGTGCTCGTCCAGCTCCCGGATGATCGTGCGGGAGGCGTCGATGGTCGTGCCGTGGATGTCGTGCATGAGGATGATCGCCCCGTCCGAAGCGCCCTCCACCGCCCGGTCGTGGATCACCGAGGCCTTGCGGTCCTTCCAGTCGAGGGTGTCCACGCTCCACAGGATCTGGGCCAGGCCCATGTCCGCGGTCACCGAGGCCACGCCCTCGTCGGTCGAGCCGTAGGGCGGGCGCATGAGGTCCATGGTGTGGCCCGTCTCGCGGTACACCAGCGCCTGCACGACGTCTAGGTCCGCGCGCACCCCTCCCGCGCCCAGACCGGCCAGGTCGGGGTGGTTCAGGGTGTGGTTGGCGATCTCGTGCCCCTCGGCGTAGGCGCGCCGCACCGTGTGCGGGTGCTCCATGACGGGGTTGCCGGTGACGAAGAACGTGGCCCGCGCGTCGTACTCGGCGAGGGCGTCCAGCAGCTCGGGGGTGCGCCCGCCGGGGCCGTCGTCGTAGGTCAGCGCCACGCACTTGGTTTCGGGGTCGGAGCAGTCGACGTCGGAGTCCACCGCGGACACCTGTCCGGGCACGGGACCGTCCTCCTGGCCGTCCTTGTCGGCCTGGGGCGGGGCGGCGATGGAGAAGTCCTCGACGCCCACGGTCGCGGCGTCGCGCACGCGCAGGCCCAGCTCGGACAGCAGGCCCTCGGCCTCACCGGCGTCGACCACCGCGCGCGTGCGGCCCTCCTCCGCCGGGGCGACCTGTCCGGCGTCGAACTCCACGACCAGGTCCCCGTCGGGGTTGAAGCCCACCGAGTCGTACAGGGAGCTGATCGGGTGGATGACGCCGGGGTCGGCGGAACCCTCCCCGCCGTCCCCGCTCCCGACGGCGCCGCGCACCAGGCCGTTGAGCTCCTCCAACTGCTCCTGGCCGCCGACCAGGGCCGCGGAGGGGTGGTGCGCCGCGGTCGCGGTGTCGTACCAGTAGGTGGTGTACCCCTCCCGGGACCCCTCGGAGTCGGTCTCGACCCGGGTCATGCGGACCCCGAGCAGGCCGTCGCGCGCCGCGGTCAGGTTCCACTCCGCCTCGAAGGAGACCGCGCCGGGGTTGGCCGCCTCGAAGGCGTGCACCTCGCCGGTCAGTTCACGCTCCAGGAAGTCGGACAGCGGCTCGGCGTTGGGGATCACCGGGTAGGTCACCGCGACGGAGATCCCTCCGTCGTAGGGCAGCTCGGCCTCCTCCACGCCAGCCACGGCGGCCGCGTCCACCTCGGTCAGCCCGTCGGGGTCGCCGGAGGCCGGGGGCGGTGGCTCGCTCTCGGAGACCGGCGCTCCGTGCGTCGGCCGCGGGGGCTCGG
This sequence comes from Nocardiopsis synnemataformans DSM 44143, assembly GCA_000340945.1. GTDB lineage: Bacteria > Actinomycetota > Actinomycetes > Streptosporangiales > Streptosporangiaceae > Nocardiopsis > Nocardiopsis synnemataformans. The sequence continues at coordinate 3,370 of ANAW01000134.1, forward strand.
GCTCGCCGGAGGAGCGGGTGGCCAACAACACCATGCCCGCCAGGACCGCCAGGGCTACCAGGACCGTGATCAGGGGGTGGTCCGGTGCCATGGCGAGGCGGGACTGCTTATTCACGAGGGAATCTCCACGTTCATCGCTCAGACGAACGTCCGCGGGGAGCAGAGGGGAGGCTCACCCGCGCAACGCTTGACTTCGTGTGTGACGCCGACCGCGGGACAGGGGTTCTCACCGTCCGGGCCGGGCGCATGGGGCCGCACGCCGGGTACAGGGGCGAAGGGGGTCCTCCCTATACTTGCAGCCGTGGAAGGTACATGCTCCACCCCGCGGGCCCCGGCCCGTCCGGGGCGGAACCATGTCGCAAGAGGGAACCCGGTGTGAGTCCGGGACTGCCCCGCAGCGGTATGGGGGAACGAACGTCGCCATGAGCACTGGTAGCGCCGGTCACCACGACCGGAAACCGGGAAGCGGCGGCCAGTAGGAGGAGCGGTGTCCGCACCGCCCGCGCCCCCGAGTCCGAAGACCTGCCTCCACCCGGCGACGCACCCGCGGCGCCGGTGGTCCCGCGCCCCGAGGGAGGGCCGGAGGCGGTGGCAGGTCCGGTGCGCGCCCGCGGCGCGCCCGTCGGCGTGCCCGCCCCCTCTCCTCCCCCTCGCGGCCGGTACCCGGCTTTCGACGAGGGAGAGAAGCTCATGACCACGACCCCCACGCCGTCCGCGGCCCCGGGCGGGCCCCGCCCCTCCGTGCGCTCCACCGTGCACGGCTACCCGCGCATCGGCCCCGACCGCGAGCTCAAGCGCGCCTGCGAGTCCCACTGGAGGGGCCGCACCACCGCCCGGGAGCTGGACGCGGTCGCCGCCGGGCTGCGCCTGGGCGTCTACGCCCAGCTGCGCGAGGCCGGTGTCGACGACATCCCCTCCAACACGTTCTCCTACTACGACCACGTGCTGGACGCCGCGGTCCTGTTCGACCTGGTCCCCTCCCGCTTCGCCCCGCCCGCGGCGGCGCCGGACCGCGAGGAGGAGCTGCGCCGCTACTTCGCGCTCGCCCGCGGCGAGCAGGGCGCCCCGCCGCTGGAGATGACCAAGTGGTTCGACACGAACTACCACTACCTGGTCCCGGAGCTGTCGCCCGGCACCCGCCCCCGCCTGGTGGGCGACAAGCCCGTCGCCGAGTTCCGCGAGGCCGCCGAGGCGGGTTTCCACACCCGCCCGGTCCTGGTCGGCCCGCTCACCTTCCTGATGCTGGCCAAGCCCGCCGACGGCGCCCCCGAGGGCTGGGAGCCCCTCCAGCTGCTCGACCAGCTCCTGGACGCCTACGCCCAGCTGCTCGGCGACCTGCGGGCCGCGGGCGCCACCGAGGTCCAGCTGGACGAGCCGATCCTGGCCACCGACGAGGGCCGCGCCGCCGTCGGCCACCTGGAGCGCGCCTACCAGCGCCTGGGCGCGGTCACCGACCGCCCCTCCCTGCTGGTGTCCACCTACTTCGGCTCCATCGGCTCCGCCGCCCTGCGCGTCCTCAAGGACTCCGCTGTCGAGGCGGTCGGCCTGGACCTGGTCACCGACGACGAGGGCGTGGACGACCTGGTGCGGGTCTCCGGCCTGGGCGCCACCCGCCTGGTCGCGGGCGTGGTGGAGGGCCGCAACGTCTGGCGCACCGACCTCCCGGCCGCCGTGGCCGCGCTCGGCACCCTGCTCGCCCTCACCGACGAGCTCACCGTGAGCACCTCCTGCTCCCTGCTGCACGTGCCCCTGGACCTGGACGCCGAGACCTCCCTGGCCCCCGAGCTGCGCGGGGCCCTAGCCTTCGCCAGGCAGAAGGCCCGGGAGACGGCCCTGCTCGGCCGCGTGCTGTCCGAGGGGGCCGAGGCCGAGTACACCGGACAGGGCGGTGTCCGTCCCCCCGCCTTCACCGACGCGCGCGTGCGCGCCCGCCTCGACGCCCTGGGCCCGGACGCCTACGAGCGCCCGCAGGAGCGGGGGAGGCCCACCGACACCCCGCTCACCACGACCACCATCGGGTCCTTCCCCCAGACCGCCGAGCTGCGCCGCGCCCGCGCCGCCCACCGCGGGGGCGAACTGGCCGAGAACGCCTACAAGGCCGTCCTGCGCGAGGAGATCGACCGCGTGATCGCGCTCCAGGAGGAGATCGGCCTGGACGTGCTCGTGCACGGCGAGCCCGAGCGCAACGACATGGTCCAGTACTTCGCCGAGCAGTTGGAGGGCTACGCCACCACCCGGAACGGGTGGGTGCAGTCCTACGGTTCGCGGTGCGTGCGCCCGCCGATCCTGTTCGGCGACGTCTCGCGCCCCGCGCCGATGACGGTCGAGTGGACCACCTACGCCCAGTCGCGCACCGACAAGCCGGTCAAGGGCATGCTGACCGGTCCGGTCACCATGCTCGCCTGGTCGTTCGTGCGCACCGACCAGCCGCTGGGCGAGACCGCCCGCCAGGTGGGCCTCGCGCTGCGCGACGAGGTCGCCGACCTGGAGCGCGCCGGGATCCGCCACATCCAGGTGGACGAGGCGGCCCTGCGCGAACTGCTGCCGCTGCGCTCGGAGCACCGTGAGCGGTACCTGGACTGGGCGGTGGGCTCCTTCCGCCTGGCCACGTCGGGGGTGTCGCCGTCCACGACCGTCCACACGCACATGTGCTACTCGGAGTTCGGGCTGATCGTCGGCGGCATCGAGGCGCTGGACGCCGACGTCACCAGCGTGGAGGCCGCCCGCTCGCGCATGGAGCTGGTGCGGGACCTGGGAGGCCGGGGCTACAGGCGCGGGATCGGCCCGGGCGTGTACGACATCCACTCCCCGCGGGTGCCCTCGGTGGAGGAGATCGAGGGGTCGCTGCGCCTGGCGGTCGCGCACGTCGACGCCCAGAACCTGTGGGTGAACCCCGACTGCGGCCTCAAGACGCGCGGTTACGCCGAGGCCGAGCAGGCGCTGCGCAACATGGTCGAGGCGGCCCGCCGGGTGCGCGCCGACCTGCCGGTCGCCTAGCCACCGGGGGCTGACACGCGAGAGGGGGCCGCGGCGAACGCCGCGGCCCCCTCCTGCCGTGTTCGGTCAGCCGCCTCAGCTGCCGACCAGGGCCAGCGCCTCGGCGCCGGCGTTGAGCATGATCTCCTCGACGTTGCCGGGCATGACCAGGTCCTCGGCGGAGGCGCCCTCGGTGAAGGGCGGGTGCATCTGGTACTGGACCCGGATGTTGAGGTTGGCGGTGCGGATCAGCAGCGTGGCCTCGGGGATGTCCTCGCCCAGGAAGTCGTACTTGGTGAGGACGTAGTGGGCCTCGTCGCCGAGGTCCACCTCCTTGTCCTCCTCCACGTTCGCTGCGTCGTAGAAGGTGTTGTAGTCACCCTCGCCCCTGAGCTCCTGCACCCCGGTCTGGAAGTCGGTGGTGGCGGCCTCGACGGAGTCGGCGGCGGAGTAGGGGACCTGGTAGCTGATCTCGAACATCGCGTAGCTCTCGGCCGGGTTGCCCTCCGGGGCAGCGCCTTCCAGGCTCTCGCAGTAGGAGTTGTTGTCCTGGACGTACTTGTCGCCCTCGTCCTGGATCAGGAAGTCGGAGAGCACCTGGTCGGTGAAGGCCTCGCAGGGCTCGGCGGGCACCGCGTAGGGGGGCTCGCCCGCGGGGGCCGCGTCGGGGGAGGGCTCGGCCGTCTCGTCGCCGCCGGTGGTCGCCTCCGCGCTCGGAGAGGGCTCGGGCTCGGGCGCGACGGTCTGCTGTCCGCTGCCGTTGGTGACGAGCACGACCAGGACCGCGATGACCAGGACGACGATCACGGCGCCGCCGCCGATCACGACCCACAGGCCCGCCTTGTTGCCGCCGCCCTGGGGCTGCTGCGGCTGAGGGGGGTACCCGGGTCCGCCGGGGCCGCCGCCGTAGGGCGGCTGGGCGCCCCCGNNCCCCGTACATCTGCTGCTCCTGGGGGCCGGGGAAGCCCGCGGGACCGCCGTAGGGCGGCTGTCCGCCGGTGCCGGGGTCACCGTAGGGACCGCCGTGGGGCGGCTGTCCTCCGGTGTTGGGGTCACCGTAGGGGGCGCCGTGGGGCGGGCCGTAGGGCGGTTGGCCCCCACTGTTGTCCCCACCGCCGTATGGGTTCTGCGGCGGCTGGTTGTATGGTCCGTTTTCGCTCATGGCTCCCCTCGCCCGTGTGTGATGACCGTGTTGTCTGGGACGCGTGTGTGCGCCGTTGGGTTCTCACGACTTCCCGTGCGGCCCCGGAGGGGGCACGGTGACCGTGTGGGGGAGGCGCACCTGTCGCCACTGCCGTCCCGCGGGCGAGGGCGGGGGAGTGGGCGGGCGTTCCCCGCCTCCGTGCGGAGGTTGCGGTGGACCGGGGGACCGACCACCGGGGGCGGCGGTCGGATGAGGCCGAAGACGTTCTCCGGCCCGGGCCGGGACGTGTGCATCCTAGCCGCGAGTGGTGTCCCCTGGGCAGGTCAGACCGGGGGTAGCAGGGTGAATCGTCACTGTTTTGTGTCGGTTGTGCAGGAACTCATCCCGCACGTGACGCAATCGTGACGCCGTTCCCCGCGCGGTCGCGTCCCGCGCGGGGTAATGGGGCGCCCGTCGCGGGCGCCGCCGGATCAGAACATCGAGATGTGCACGTGGTCGAAGTGGTTCTCGGTGATGCTGCCGCGGTCGGCCATGTCGCGCCAGCCCTCGCCGCCCCGGCGGATGTCCCAGATCTGCTGCCGGTAGATGATGTACATGATGCCCAGGCGGTCGGCGTTCTCCCTGGCCCACTCGGCGATCGCGTAGCCGCGTTCGACCTGCTCGGGGATGGGGGTGTTGCCGTTGGGGTCCACCATGAAGTCGCAGGCGCGGCCCTTGGGGTGCTCGCCGACCACCCAGCCGCCGACCGCCCGGTAGCAGCCCACACCGCCGTACTCGGTGCCCTCGCCGAACTCCTCGATGATCAGCTCACGCATCTGCTCGGTGCGCGGGGTGATGTTGAGCGGGCCGCCCATCGGCTGCACGGGGTGGTCCGCGATCATCTCCTGGACCTCCTCGCGGCGCCCCTCCAGCTCGTCCAGGTCCTCCTCGGCCGCGGCGAGCTGCTCCTCGGCGTTCTCCTGAGCGGTCTCGTCGCGCTCCAGGGCCTGGCTGAGCTGGTCGATCTTGTCCTGGTTGCTGGTGGACAGGTAGTCGATCACCACCGCGCGGTCGATGACCTCGTCGGGCTCGGCCTCGACGAACAGCGACATCGACAGGCCGATCCCGCTGCTGGTGTAGGTGGCCACCGCCAGGGCGCGCACCTGCTCGCGCGCGGCCTCCACGTCCTCGCGGGTGCTCTGGGCCCGCTCCTCGGCGCGCTCGGCCTCCTGGATGACGCCCTCCATGTCGCGCAGCTCGCCGTTGAACTCCTCGCTCAGGGCGTCCGCGCGGTCCTGGAGGGCGCTCATGTCCTCCGGCTCAGCGGGCACCGGTGCCGCCGCGACCGTGCCCTGGGGCGCGAACAGGAAGCTCCCCAGCACGGCCACCGCCAACGCGGCCACACGTGCGCGGCCCGGGCGCGCGGCGGCGGGGAGGAGCCCCGCCGGGGCCCGGACGCGGTCCGGCCAGCTGAGTTCGGGAGGGTCGGGAGCCCAGAAGTCGGCGAAATCGTCCACTCGGCTCAGGTCGTCGGGCTGCACGGTGTGGTCGCTCCTCGGGCCCGCGCGGCCCCCGGGCACGGGAGCGGAGCGGGCGCTGTTTCTCGTCGTTTCCCAAGCGTGGCCGACAGCCGCGGGAGCGGCCCCCGGCCCTGGCCTCTCGCGCACGCCCGGGGACCGGGGGCGAGAGTAACGGGACCGTCATGAGTGTAGGCACTCGCGCGGGGATTCGGGAGGGACGGGACGAATACACCGTGCCGCAGGAGCCCCGATGTGGTGGATGTAACCCGGTCCGAACAGCGAAATCCGGTGAACCGACCCTTTTCCCCGTGGTTGAGTAGGAAACGTGAAGGCTCCCGTGCACGACCCAGCGACCACCGCGCCCACGCGGTCGGACACCGCCGAGCGGTGTCTGCCGCTGCCCGGCGGCCGCTGTCGTGTCCGCCCGGTCCCGTGGGTCCGCCCGCAGCCCCCGGACACCGGGGAGTAGCGGAGACCGCCGCCGGGGGCGGCGCGTCCCCGAACCGGCCGCCCCGCACGGGCGCGCCACCGGCGCCCGCCCGACCACCGGCGCGCCGCCGCACGCGCCCTCGGGGCGCTCCGTACGCTCGGACCCGGGCGACGGGCCCGTGCCGGATCCCGCCGGGCGCCACACCACCGCCAGACGTCGATGGGAACACCGTGATTGACGCAGTGGGCCTCCACAAGGCCTACAGGTTGAAGAAGCACCGGGTGACCGCCCTGGACGGGGTCGACCTGCACGTCGAGCCCGGCGAGATCTTCGGTGTCGTGGGCCAGAGCGGCGCGGGCAAGAGCACCCTGCTGCGCTCGGTCAACCAGCTGGAGCGCCCCGACGCCGGAACGGTCCGGGTCGACGGCGAGGAGCTCACCGCGCTGCGCGGCGCGCGGCTGCGGGTCGCCCGCCGCCGCATCGGCATGGTGCACCAGCACTTCGCCCTGCTGTCCTCGCGCACCGTCGCGGGCAACGTGGCCTTCCCCATGGAGGTCTCCGGCGTCGACCGCGCCCGCCGCAGGAGGCGCGTGGGCGAACTCCTCGAACTCGTGGGCCTGGGGGACAAGGCGCGCGCCTACCCCTCCCAGCTCTCCGGCGGCCAGAAGCAGCGGGTGGGCATCGCCCGCGCGCTGGCCTCCGACCCCAAGGTGCTGCTCAGCGACGAGGCCACCTCCGCGCTCGACCCGGCCACCACCGACTCCATCCTGGCCCTGCTGCGCCGCCTGCGCGACGAGCTGGGCCTGACCATCCTGCTGATCACCCACGAGATGGACGTGATCAAGCGGATCTGCGACTCCGCGGCGATCATGGAGAACGGCGCGTTCCTGGAGTCGGGCCGGGTGCTCGACCTCATCGGCACCCCCGGCTCGCTGCTGGCGCGCTCGCTCTTCCCGCTGCCCGCGCACGGCGGACCCGACACGGTCTACGTCACCTACCCGCGCTCCTTCGACGAGCCGCTCATGTCCGAGCTCACCCGCCGCTTCGACGTGGACGTCAACATCCTGGGCGGTGGCGTGGAGGAGGTCGCCGGACAGTCCGTGGGACGCCTGAGCGTGGACCTGCGCGGCGACCGCCGCGACCAGGCGCTCGCCTACCTGTCCGAGCACGGCCTGCTGGTCGAGGAGGCCCGCAAGTGAGCACCAACCCCGCCGACGTCCTCCACCTCGCCGCCGCTGCCGGGGCGACCGGCCCCTGGGACGCCGTCGTCGCGTTCGTCCAGGCCTGGCCCGCGATGTGGCCCGACCTGTGGCTGGGCACCCTGGACACCGTCTACATGGTGTGGTGGGCCACCGTCGTCAGCGTCCTGTTCGGCCTGCCGCTGGGCGTGCTGCTGGTGGCCACCGACCGGGGCGGGCTCATCCCCGCCCCCGCCGTGCGCGCCGTGCTCAGCGCCGTCGTCAACATCGGCCGCTCGCTGCCGTTCATCGTCCTGATGGTGGCGGTGCTCGCCCTGACCCGCCTGCTGGTGGGCACCACCCTGGGACCCACGGCCGCGATCGTGCCCCTGAGCATCGGCGCGATCCCCTTCTTCGCCCGCCTGGTGGAGACCTCCCTGCGCGAGGTGGACCGCGGGGTCGTCGAGGCCGCGCACGCCATGGGCACCCGCCGGATCACCATCGTGGGCAAGGTGATGCTGCCCGAGGCCATGCCCGGCCTCATCGCGGGCCTGGTGATGACCGTGGTCACCCTCATCTCCTACTCGGCGATGGCCGGTGCCATCGGCGGCGGCGGCCTGGGCGACCTGGCCATCCGCGAGGGCTACCAGCGCTTCAACGACCACTACCTGTGGGCCACCGTCATCCTGCTCATCGCCATCGTGCAGATCGCGCAGAGCGTGGGCGACCTGCTGGTGCGCCGCCTGGCGCGGCGCTGACGCGACCGGGTACACACAGAAGCACCCCCTCCCCCCCACGAGTTGTCCTGACGGCACGGAGGGAGACGGTGATGACCGGAAACGCGAGGAGGCGCGCGGCGCGGGGTACCGCCGCGGCGACGGCGGCGGTGCTGCTGGCGGCCTGCGGCAGCCCCAGCGAGCGGGCCGAGGAGGAGACCGGCGGGGAGGACGTGACCGTCCTGAGGATCGGCGCCACGCCGACGCCGCACGCCGAGATCCTGGAGTTCGTCGACGAGAACCTGGCGGCCGACGCGGGCCTGGCCCTGGACGTGGCCGTGTACACCGACTACAACCAGCCCAACGCCGCGCTGGCCGAGGGCGAGTTGGACGCCAACTACTACCAGACGCGGCCGTTCCTGGAGGAGTACCTCCAGGGCAACCCGGACGCGGACCTGAGCTACGTGACGGACGTGCACCTGGAGGCCTTCGGTATTTACTCGCAGGAGCTGACCGACCTGGCGGACCTGCCCGAGGGCGCGCAGATCGGCGTGCCCAACGACACCTCCAACATGGGCCGGGCCCTGGACCTGCTCGACACCGAGGGCGTCATCACCCTGGCCGACACGGGCGACGAGGCGCCCTCGGTGGACGACATCGAGGACAACCCGCTCGACGTCACGGTCACGCCGGTGGAGGCCGCCCAGCTGCCGCGCTCGCTCCAGGACCTGGACGCGGCGGTCGTCAACGGCAACTACGCCCTGGAGGCCGACCTGGCCTCCACCGCCAACGTGCTGGCCTGGGAGGAGACCGAGGACAACCCCTACGCCAACGGGCTGGTGGTGCCCACGCACGACATCGGCGACGAGGAGATCGTCCGGCTCGACGAACTCCTGCACAGCGACGAGGTGCGCGCGTTCATGGAGGAGCGCTGGAACGGCGTCGTCGTCCCCGTCGGCGGGGAGGGCACCGGAGGGTGACGTCGGGCGGCCGTGCGGGCCGTGCGGCGGGGTCCCGCCGTGCGGCCGCCCGTCGCCCGCCGCGCCGCGCGGGGCCGGTTCCGGGGCGCTCCGGCGGGGCGCCCCGGAGCGCCGCGGAACCGTCGCCACCACCGCTTTCCCGTAACGTTTGGGTTGCGGTGCCGGGATTGTTGATTGACATCAAGGTACTTCTCTGTTTCTTTTATGGGAGCGCTCCCAAACGATGTCCCCTCGTCATGGAAGGTGCGTACACCAGCAGTGAACAACCGCAACGATTTCCCTGAGGGCTTCCTCTGGGGGGCGGCCACCGCCTCGTTCCAGATCGAAGGCGCCACGACCGCCGACGGCCGAGGCCGCAGCATCTGGGACACCTTCGCCGAGACCCCCGGCAAGGTCCTGGGCGGAGACACCGGCGACCCCGCCGACGACCACTACCACCGCTACGCCGACGACGTCGCGCTCATGAGCCAGCTCAACCTGGGCGCGTACCGCTTCTCCGTCGCCTGGCCGCGGATCATCCCCGAGGGCACCGGCGCCGTGAACCAGGCCGGGATCGACTTCTACGACCGCCTGGTGGACACCCTCCTGGCGGCCGGGATCCAGCCCTGGGCGACCCTCTACCACTGGGACCTGCCCCAGCCGCTGGAGGACGCGGGGGGCTGGCCCCATCGCGACACCGCCTACCGCTTCCGCGACTACGCCCAGGTCGTCGCCGAGGCCCTCGGCGACCGCGTCAGCAACTGGATGACCATCAACGAGCCCTGGTGCTCGGCGTTCCTCGGCTACGAGAACGGTCACCACGCGCCCGGCCACAAGGACCCGGCCGCGGCCCTGGCCGCCGCCCACCACCTGCTGCTGGGCCACGGCCTGGCCGTCGAGGCGATCCGCTCCACCGGGCACACCGCCCGGGTCGGCCTCGCCCACAACCAGGCGGTCGTGCGGCCCCACGGCCCCAGCGCCGCGGACGCCCGCGCCGCCCGCCGCGCCGACGGCGTGCGCAACCGCATCTTCACCGACCCCCTGCTCAAGGGCCGCTACCCCGCGGACGTCAGGGAGGACCTCGCCGACGTCAGCGACTTCTCCTTCATCCAGGACGGCGACCTGGACATCACCTCCACACCCATGGACTTCCTGGGCGTCAACTACTACTCGCCCGAGTTCGTCGCCGCCTCCGCCAAGGGCCTGGACCCGGCGCTGGTCAGCGGCGAGGGCGGCGCCTGGCTCGGCGCCGAGCCCGAGGAGGTGCACGTCTCGCAGGGCCTGCCCGTCACGCACATGGGCTGGGAGATCGACCCCACCGGCCTGTACGACGTGCTCTCCCGCCTGGCGGGGGAGAGCGGCGGCATCGACCTCTACGTCACCGAGAACGGGTGCGCCTTCGAGGACACCGTCACCGAGGACGGCGAGGTCAACGACACCGACCGGATCGACTACTACGAGGGCCACCTGAGGGCGGCCAAGGAGGCCGTCCTGGCCGGAGTGCCCCTGCGCGGTTACTTCGCCTGGTCGCTCCTGGATAATTTCGAGTGGGCGTGGGGATACTCCCGCCGGTTCGGCATCGTGCACGTCGACTACGAGACGCAGCGCAGGATCATCAAGGACAGCGGTCACTGGTACGCCGAACTGGCCAAGACGGGGCAGTTCCCCGAGCGCTAGGACTTGTCCGGCCGACGCTGCCCGCCGGGTGGCGGGGTAGGTGTCCGCCGAGCACGTCCTGCACTGCGCCGGACCGCNNGGATCGTGGGGTGTCCCAAAGGGCACCCCACACAGTCGTTCCGGGCGGGTATGACCGTGGATGCCCGTCGCACACGCCGCCGCCCCGGGGAAGCAGTCCCCGGGGCGGCGGGACACGATCCCAGAGGGAGCCTCGAAGTGGCCAAGATCGGTGGTGGTCGGAAGCGTCCGACCCTGGAGATGGTGGCGCAGCGCGCCGGGGTCGGACGAGGGACCGTCTCGCGGGTGATCAACGGGTCCGCGCAGGTGAGCCCCCGCACCCGGGAGGCCGTGCACGCCGCGATCGCCGAACTCGGCTACAGCCCGAACCAGGCCGCGCGCACCCTGGTCACCCGGCGCACCGACACGATCGCGCTGGTCGTCTCCGAGCCCCGGGACCGGCTGTTCTCCGACCCCTTCTTCGCCGACATCATCCGCGGCGTGAGCTCGGTCCTGCACGAGCGCGACCTCCAGCTCATGCTCACCACGGCCCGGACCGAGGCCGAGCACAAGCGCGTGGGCGACTACCTCAGCGGCTTCCACGTGGACGGGGCGCTGCTGATCTCCCTGCACAGCGACAACCCGCTCTCGGCCCGTCTGGACGAGGCCGGGGTGCCGGTGGTCCACGGCGGTCGCCCGCACTCGCCCGAACAGCCCGCGCCCTACTGCGTCGACATCGACAACATCGGCGGGGCCCGGGTGGCCATCCGCCACCTCCTGGAGCGCGGATGCCGACGGGTGGCCGCCATCACCGGCCCCCTGGACATGAACGCCGGTGTGGAGCGCCTGCGCGGCTACCGCGAGGTCATGGCCGCCGCCGGGCTGGAGGTCGACGACAGGCTCGTCGTGCAGGGCGACTTCAGCGTGGAGGGGGGAGCCGAGGCGATGGAGCGGCTCCTGGACACCGGGCTGGAGCCCGACGCGGTGTTCGCGGCCTCCGACATGATGGCGCTCGGCGGACTGCGGGTGCTGCGCGCACGCGGCCTGAGCGTGCCCGGGGACGTGGCCCTGGTGGGCTACGACGACACCGTCATGGCCCAGCACAGCGACCCGCCGCTGACCACCATCCACCAACCCACGGTGCAGATGGGACAGGAGATGGCGCGGCTGCTGGTGGACGTGGCGATCCCGCGCACGATGGAGGCCGAGACCGTCATGCTTGGCACCCACCTGGTGGTGCGCGAGTCCGGCTGAGCCGCGGAGCGCCCCGACGCCGCCGGGGCCCGCACACGCACCGCCCCGCAGCGCTCTGACCCGCCCGTTCACGCCCTCCCGGGTGGACGCGGCGCGGTGACTGTGCGAGGCTGGTCGCGATTTCGCGGGAGACGGTGGGAGCGCATGGAGCGGGAACCGACACACAGCCGGTGTGCGATTTCCTCGTGCGGATGGTGTGAGCAGGACGGCGTCGACTGCCGGTTCTGCTCCGGCACGGGCTGGTGGCGGCCCGAGCGGCCGCACCGCGACGGCAGCGGGGTGATCGTCTGGCTCCGCGTCGACGAGCCCTGCCGCGGGTGCGCGGGCACGGGCAAGGAGCACAGCCCCACCGCCGCCCTCTGAGCGGGGGCGCGCCGCCCCTTCCGCGGTGGACAAGGAGAAGCACATGCGCTGGGTGACCTATCTGTCGCCGAGCGGCGGCAGCGAGCGCGTCGGAGCCCTGGACGACGGCGACGTGCTGGGCAGCCCCGACCCCGTCCGCCTCGCCGACCTGCTGGAGGCGGGCGGCGACGTCTTGGCCGGGGCCCACGAACGCGCCGTCGCCGAGCCGATCGAGATCATCGTCGAGCCGGAGGCGCGCATGTGCGCCCCGCTGGTCCCGGCGGACCCGGTGCAGGTCCGGGCGGGCGACGAGGTCTGGCGGGTCCCCCCGGAACTGGTGCGGGGCTCGGACGACGCCGTGCCGCCCCGGGCGCGCTCGGCCCGCGTGGGCGTGGCCGCCGTCGCCGGGGGAGGGGCGCCGGTGAGCGCCTACACGCCCGCCTGCCTGTGGCTGGACGACGCGGGGCAGCCGGTGCAGCTGACCCTGGGGCCGGTGCTGACCACCGCCGACGAGGTGCCCGGGGAGCCGCTGGGCGTGAGCGCCTCGGTGGAGGAGGGGGAGCTGGGCCGCGGCCTGGTGGACCCCGCGCACGAGTGGCTGGTGTCGGGCTCCGGGCGGGTGCGCGCGCTGCTGCCGGTGGCGACCCCGCCGCTGGAGACCGATGACGAGCTGTTCGTGGACGCCGACGTCCTGGGCACCTTCGAGGTCCGGGTCGGCTCCCAGGTCTGACCGCGACCGCGGCGCTCCCTAGGGCGTGAACTCCCAGTGCCAGGGTTCGAAGCCGCCGCGGGCCCAGGGCGGGTTGTGCCAGCCGTGGGCGGGCGCGTGGGCCAGCATCCACCGGTGCTCGGCGGTGCCGAGGCTGTTCACGCCGCCGCACAGGTCCACGGCCAGGCCCAGGCCGTGCTGGCTGGTCCCGGGCCGGGCGGCCATGCCGGGCACCATCTCCTGGAACAGGCGCACCTGCTCGTGGTAGGGCCGGTAGGAGTCGGCCACGCACATCGGCCGTCCGAACGCCTCGCGGTAGTCGCCGTCGAGTTCGATGAAGGCCTCGGCCGCGTCGGAGCGCAGCCGCTCGCCGGGCTGGGGCAGGGGGCACAGCACCGACTCCGGGATCCGCCCGTTGGCGTGGGCGGTCGCGACGCCCCCGGCGCACCCGTGCTCCGCGCTTTCCACGACGGGAATTCCCTCCCCGCCGTCCTTTTCCTTTTCTTCATCGTGCCAATGGCCATTGTCGTCTTTTGCGTCCTCCGCGGACCCTCCGGAGGAGTTCGCGGCCCGCGCGTCGCGCAGCGCCTCCTCGCGCCGCTTCTCCGCGGCCTCGGCGTCGCGCACCTCCGCGAGCCGGGCCTCCAGCCGGGTCTGCTCCTCCAGCAGGTCCTCCAGCGCCGCCTCCTGGTCGGCCACGGCCTCCACCGCGTCCTCCCGGGCACTCCTGGCGTCCCCGACCGCCTCGGCCTGCTCCGTCCGCGCGGTCTCGGCGATCCCGACGAGGGTGTCGGTGGCCACCCGCGCGGCCTCGGCGCGGCCCACGTCGGCCTCCCGGTGCGAACCGAGCAGGGTCAGGTAGGCGCCCCGTTCGAGCATCCCGGTGGGCCCCTCGGGTCCGGCCCAGGCGCTGACCATGCCCAGATCACCGCCCTTGTAGGCGGTGGCGGCCTGCCGGGCGGCGGCCAGGCGGGCCGCCGCGCCGCGCTCGTCGGCCTCCTCGGCGCGCTCCTGCGCCTCGCGGCTGCGCTCGGTCAGCTCGGTGAGGCGTTCGCGCTCGGCCTCGTAGTGCTCGATCTTCTCCGACGCCTCCTGGCGCAGCGTCTCCATGCCCGCGCGCAGCGCGGCCAGTTCCACCCGCACGTTCCCCAGCGCGGCCCCCTCCGAGCCGCCGCCGTCGGAGGCGGCCCCCGGCGCGGCGGTGGAGAGGCAGAGCAGCACCGCGAGGCCCGCAGGAAGCGCGGTACTGACCGAAAAGGCGCGCACGGAGGGTCCGCGGGTTTTCCCGTGGGCGGAACCCTTCGCTTTCGCTTTGTCACCGAGCGTGTGTGATCCAGGACATGACGAGGTACGCATTTCCGCTTCCTCCCCGGGACCTGCGTCTACCGTCTTGTCACGATGTCATGTCGGTGGGGTGTTGGTGGGGAAGCTGGCGGTGTGTCCAAAAAGTTACCTCAGTCCCAGGGTGGTTTCGGACGCCATCCCTGACCTGGCACATCGGCCATAATGCCGAGAATGACAGGCATTATGTACCGGTCAGGGGAAGAAGATCCCGCCGATCGCCGTCAAACCGCCGAAGCGAGTCCTTCGCGCCCATTGGTACGCTATCCACCGCACGCGCACCTACGGAGATCTTCGGGTGCGCGGCTCCTCTCATCCCAGGCGAGTCCAGCGGACAGTCTTCACATCTCCCCACATTCCCGCCGCTTCCGGCTCGGTGGACTTCGTGGTCTGTACCGATTTCCCCGAAGAGCCTTCGGTTGGAGCGGTCGCCTCTGGGGTCCAACCAGCCGCTCGAAGCGGTGACACGAAAGGTTGCGAGGGTCCGTGTCGACACGAGCGACGAAAAACGGGGCCGGCGCGCAGAGCGAGGCAGCGCAGGCCGAACATGCCGATGCCACGCCCAAGCGCAGAGCCGACTGGTGGCGGCCACGTAACTGGCGGGTGCGCTCCCGACTGGTGGCCCTCATCGTCATCCCCACCGCGGTAGCCCTGGCGCTCGGCGGCCTGCGGGTCTACGAGGCGGCGGTCTCCACCGTCACCCACGCGCACATCCAGGACCGCGCCGAGGTCGGCGTCCTCATCGTGGAGCTGGCCAACCAGCTGGGCCACGAGCGCAGCGCCAGCGCGGTCTACATCTCCGACAACGCCGACCCCGCGCGGCGCTCGGACGAGCTGCGCCAGCGGATGGAGGAGGAGCGCGACGCCTCCCGCGACCTCCAGCAGACCCTCACCGCCCGCCTGGACGACATGGGCGAGGTGGACAACGAGACCGCCACGAGCCGCCTGTCCAGCATGCGCAGCCAGCTTTCCACGCTGGACGCCCTGCGCACCGAGGTCGACGAGACCCGTATCACCGTCCTGCCGGTGGTCACCAAGTACCGCACGATCACCCGCTCGCTGGCCGAGTTCAACCAGACGATGGCGGACGAGACCGGCGACACCGACCTGCGCGAGAGCGTGCGCACGCTGACCGCGCTCTCCACCGCCCGGGACCAGCTCTCCTACGAGACCGCGCTGATGGGCCACTCCCTGGCCCGCAACACGATGACCGGCGGTATCTCCGAGGCCATCGACTCCGCGCGCGCCCGCTACGAGAGCGAGATCTCCAACTTCGTCCAGGCCGCCTCCGAGGAGCAGCGGCAGATCTTCGACGACAACTTCACCGGTCTGGAGGTCAGCCAGGTCTCCACGATGCGCATGCGCGTGATGTACCGCGCCGACCGCGGAGACGACCTCACCGGTGTGACCGCCAACGACGGCCCCGAGGACTACCGCGAGATCGCCGACGTGGCCCTGGGACGCCTCCAGACGGTCGAGGAGGGCATCGCCGAGGGCATCGCCGCCGACGCCGACGCCCTGCGCGACGAGGCCATGGGCCGCGCCCTGATCGACCTCTTCGTCGTCGCGGCCGTGCTCCTGGCGGTCTTCGTCCTCACCTCCCTCGTGGTCCGCTCCCTGGTGCGCCCCCTGCGCTCCCTGGAGGACGGCGCGCGCCGGGTCGCCGAGCGCGACCTGCCCGACGCGATCAACCGGATGCAGGAGGCCGGGACGGTCCCCGAGAACGTCAGGGTCACCCCGATCGAGGTCGACACCCACGACGAGATCGGCGAGGTGGCCCGCGCCTTCGACGACGTCCACCGCGTCGCGCTCACCCTGGCCTCCGACGAGGCCGCGCTGCGCAGCAACGTCAACGCGATGTTCGTCAACCTGTCCCGCCGCAGCCAGACCCTGGTGGAACGGCAGCTGCGCCTCATCGACGGCCTGGAGCAGTCCGAGCAGGACTCCGACCGCCTCTCCGACCTGTTCCAGCTGGACCACCTCGCCACGCGCATGCGCCGCAACAACGAGAACCTGCTGGTCCTGTCCGGCCAGGACAACACCCGCAAGTGGGCCCAGCCCGTCCCGCTGGTCGACGTCCTGCGCGGCGCCGTCTCCGAGGTCGAGCAGTACGAGCGCGTCAACGTGCGCGCCCCCTCCCACATCTCGGTGCTCGGCCGCCCCGTCAACGACGTCATCCACCTGGTCGCCGAGCTGGTGGAGAACGCCACCTCGTTCTCCCCGCACGACACCGAGGTCCTGGTCAGCGCCAAGACCCTGGAGAACGGCGGCGTCCAGGTCGACGTCACCGACAGCGGCATCGGCATGGCGCCGGAGGACATGGCGGGGATCAACGCCCGCCTGGCCGCCCCGCCGGTCATCGACGTCGCGGTCTCGCGCCGCATGGGCCTGTTCGTGGTCTCGCGCCTGGCCCACCGCCACGGCGTCAGGCTGCGCCTGGAGGAGGCGCACGGCGGCGGAACCACCGCGCACGTCATCTTCCCGCCGGACCTGCTGATCACCCCGGTCGAGGGCCAGCACGCCCTGGGCGGCGCGGACAGCCGCCCCGAGCTCACCTCGGGCGCGCCCAACACCTACGCCGACGCCGAGGCGGCCTTCGCCTCCACCCCGGCGCCCGTCGAGCCGAACGACCCCTGGCAGACCCAGGAGAGCGGCGGCGTCCCGGGCGACCTGGGCGGCCTGCCCAGGCGCCAGCCCACCGGGGCCCACCCCGAGGAGCACCCGCCCAGCGGGCAGGACCTGTGGGGCAACACCAGCACCGGTTCGGTGTGGGACACCACCAGGGGAGCCGGGACCACCGGGGCCTCCTCCGGCGGCGCCAACGGCCGACCCGTCGTCGACCCCTACGACGCCTCCGAGGACGACGAGCCCCAGCGCCCGCAGCCCGAGAGCGGCGGACGCAACTTCTTCGACCCGAGTCCCCGCGGTGACTCCTTCGGCGGCGGCTCCGTGGGCCGCTCGTCGGACACCGGGTCCTTCAGCAGGCCCTCCGACACGGGCGCCTTCCGCCGCCCCACCGGCGACACGGGCGAGTTCCGCCGACCCGCCACCGACACCGGCGCGTTCCGCCCCGCGGCGAACGAGCCCTACGACGCGTTCGGCAACACCGGCGCGCAGTCGGGCGGCCACACCGGAGCCTCCTCCGACAACGGCGCGTCCGCGGGCGGAGGGGCCTTCTCCGGCAGCGGCTCGGGCCACGCGTTCGGCGGCCGCGACACCGGCGCCCACGAGCGCCCCGCCGCCCGGGAGCGCGACGACAACACCGAGACCTTCCCGGCGGTCCCCCCGTCCCAGGAGGGCGGGAACTGGCGCTCCGGCGGCATCGACTCCCGCGAGGGGTACGGCTCCACCGCCCNNNNCCCAGGGGCCGAACAACACCGTCGTGCCGCCCACCCCGTCGGGTGAGGAGAGCGACTCGCTGCCGATCTTCGACGCGATCGAGTCCAACTGGTTCAAGCGCCGCAGCGGTGGCCCCACGGTGGACACGACCGAGACCGGCCCGATCCAGCAGGTCCCGGCGGCCCAGGAGCAGCGCGCCCCGGTCAGCACCGAGCAGGCGTCCCGCCCCGCCCAGGGGACCCGCTCCGACCAGGAGTGGACCTCCGCGGCCGACCGCGGCTGGAAGGCCGCGCGCACCGCGGCGGAGCCCCAGGCGGACGGGCTGACCACCTCGGGCTTGCCAAAACGCGTTCCCAAGGCAAACCTTGTTCCGGGGACGGCGCCCAAGCCGGAGAACTTCAAGCAGATGCCCGCGCGCAGCGCGGACCGCGTCCGCAACCGCTTCTCGGGCTTCCAGAAGGGCGTCCGCGAGGGCAGGGACCGGCTCGGGGAAGGCCCGGCGGAGAGGTGACCTCAGTGGAACCTGGCGGGACGGGGTCCCCCTTAATCCCAGGGGCTGGATGCAATAGCATCTACCGAGCTTCTCGGACGCGTCGTACCCACAGCTTGACGAGAGCAGAACACCAGACTCCCGGCCACCCCCACGGGAGGGGCCGGGCAGTTCGTAGAGGCAGTGCTGTCACATGCCGTGCCGGCGGTAGCAGTGCCCAGAGACCAGCCGGCGAAACTGGACAGGAGATCAGATGAGTCGACAGGTGAATGAACTCAACTGGTTGATCACTGACTTTGCCGACCGTGTCCCCGATGTGGCCCACGCGATCGTCGTCTCCTCTGACGGCCTTCCGTTGGCCTCGTCGGCGGGCTTCCCCACCGACCGGGCCGACCAGCTGGCGGCCATCGCCTCCGGTCTGTCGAGCCTGACGCAGGGTGCTGCCCGGGTGTTCGAGGGTGGAGCGGTCGCCCAGACCGTCGTGGAGATGGAGCGGGGGCTGATGCTCATCATGGCCATCAGCGACGGCTCCTGCCTCGCGGTCCTGGCGTCGGCTGAGAGCGACCTGGGTCTGGTCGCGTACGAGATGACCCTGCTCGTCGAGCGGGCGGGGCGGGCGCTGACACCAACGGCGCGCACCTCGGGAATCCACTGAACCACCACCGACAGGAGGAAGTGGTGGCACCTCACAGTAGAGATGCCGGGAGCGCCTCGTGGTTCGGACAACAGCCGAGCGGTCCCCCCACGGGGGGAATGCCGGCGGTTCCGGGCGGCGGAGATGTTCCCCGACCAATCCAACAACCGTACGACCAACGATCCGCTGCGGGGAGCGCGCCCAGTTCTCTGGTCCGTCCCTACGCGGTGACCAAGGGCCGCACCAAGCCGAAGTCGCAGCTTCCCCTGGAAGCCCTGATCTCGGCCACCGCGGCGGCCCGCAACGAGTCTGGGACGCTGACGCCCGAATGGCAGGCGATCAGCGACCTGTGCCGGGAATGGCGTTCCGTGGCGGAGATCTCCGCGCTGTTGCGGATGCCGCTCGGTGTGGCGCGGGTGCTTGTGGCGGACATGTCCGAGCAGGGACTGGTCCAGATCAGGTCCTCGCTCAACAACGACGCCCGTCCCAACACCAACCTGCTTGAAAGGGTGCTCAGTGGACTTCGCAAGCTCTAGCCCAGCCGAGGAAGGCGGTGCTGGGGGGAACGCGATGACGTCGGTCAAGATCGTCGTCGCCGGGGGCTTCGGTGTCGGGAAGACGACATTCGTTGGCTCCGTCTCCGAGATCGTGCCGCTGACCACCGAGGCGGTCATGACCAGCGCCAGCGTCGGGGTGGACGACCTCGCAAAGACGCCGGACAAGCAGACCACCACCGTGGCGATGGACTTCGGCCGCGTCTCCCTCGACTCCGACCTGATCCTGTACCTGTTCGGCACCCCCGGACAGCACCGGTTCTGGTTCATGTGGGACGACCTGGTCAAGGGCGCCATCGGCGCGGTCGTACTGGTGGACACCCGCCGCCTGGCGGACTGCTTCCCCGCGATCGACTACTTCGAGGAGGCGCGTCTGCCCTTCATCGTGGGGATCAACGGGTTCGACGGCTACTACCCCCACGCGGCCGACGAGGTCCGGGACGCGCTGACGCTCAGCCCGGAGATCCCGATCGTCCAGGTGGACGCCCGTGACAAGGCCTCCACCAAGTCGACGCTCATCACCCTCGTCGAGCACGCCATCACGGTGGGGGACCCCGAGGGCGCGGCCGGACAGCCCACTTCCACGGGCGGCCAGAACTCCTGGCGCTAGGAGGGCCACCCGGGCCGGGGTCCCGCACAGAGCACGGCCCGGTTCCCGTCGTACGGGAACCGGGCGTCCGTGCTGGCATCATGGCGCCATGAGCTCTCCCTCCCAGCCCGACCCAGAGGCGATGACCCGGCGGTTCCGCGAGGTGGCCGAGCGCGTGCTCGACTCCCTGCTCCACGACGCCCCCGAGTGGGCGCTGGACCTGGGCGACACCCGCGGCGCCTCCCGCCTGTCCGACCACTCCGCCGAGGCCGACGTGCGCCGCGTCTCCGTGCTCACCGACGCCCTCGGCTCCCTGGACGAGATCGACCCCGACCTCGTCCCGGTGGGCGACCGGGTCGACCTGGAGGTGCTGCGGACCCGCGTCAGCGCCGACCTGTGGCACACCGCGGAACTGCGCCCGCACACGTGGGACCCGCTGCTGTACTCACCGGGCCAGGCCCTGCACGCCCTCGTGGAGCGCGAGGTCCTGCCCCTCCCCGAACGCCTGTCGGCGCTCGCCGCGCGCTGCGCGGCCCTGCCCGACTACCTCGCCACCGCCCGCTCGCGCCTGTCGGAGGGTCCCGGCATGCCCCGCGTGCACGTGGAGACGGCCCTGGCCCAGACGGCCGGGGCCCGTGCCATGCTCGCCTCCGGCGTGCCCGCGGGAGGGCCCTCCGAACTGGAACCGGCCCGCGAGGCCGCCCTGGCGGCCGTGGAGGAGCACGCGGCCTGGCTGCGTGACCGGCTGGAGACCGCCACCGCCGACCCCCGCCTGGGGGAGCGCGACTTCGCCGCCCAGCTCTGGTACACCCTCGACTCCGAACTCTCCCCCGAGGCACTGCTGGTGCGCGCCGAGAGCGACCTGCTCGCCACGGAGGAGGCGATCGCCGAGACGGCGGCCGAGTACCTGGGCGGGACGCGCCGCCGCGAGGGTGTGGCCGAGGCGCTCGCCGAGCTGGCCGTGCGCAACGCCACCGACGCCGACACCGTCCGCCCCGCCTGCGCCGACGCCCTCCTGCACCTGAACGAGCGGGTGCGCGCGCTGGACATCGTCACGGTCCACGACGACCCCGTCCGGATCGTCCCCATGCCCGAGGCCCGACGCGGGGTGTCGGTGGCCTACTGCGAGCCCCCGGGCCCCCTCGACCCGCGGGCCGGGGAGCAGACGACCCTGGTCGCGGTGGCCCCGCCGCCCGAGGACTGGCCCGCCGAGCGCCGGGAGTCGTTCTTCCGCGAGTACAACGCGGGCATGCTGCGCAACCTCATGGCCCACGAGGCCGTGCCGGGGCACGCGCTCCAGCTCGCCCACGCCGCCCGTCACCAGGGCGGCACCCGGGTGGGCCGGGTCCTGTGGAGCGGCACCTTCGTCGAGGGCTGGGCGGTCTACGCCGAGGAGGTGCTGGCCCGCCACGGCTGGTCCGGCGACCGGCGCGAGGACCTGGCCCTGCGCCTGGTGCAGCTCAAGATGCGCCTGCGGATGATCATCAACGCGATCCTGGACGTGCGCCTGCACACCGGCGATCTCACGGAGGCCGAGGCGATCTCCCTGATGACCCAGCGCGGACACCAGGAGGAGGGCGAGGCCGTCGGCAAGTGGCGCCGCGCCCAGCTCACCAGCGCCCAGCTGTCCACCTACTACGTGGGCTACACGGAGGTCTCCGACGTCGCGCGGGACCTGGCCCTGGCCCGGCCCGCGCTCACCGAGCGCGAGCGCCACGACGCGATGCTCGCCCACGGCAGCCCGCCCCCGCGCCACCTGCGCACCCTCCTGGAGCTGTGAGGACCGCCTTCAGAGCAGTCGGCGCCGCCAGGCGACCTCGCGGTCCAGCTGTCCCGTCTCCACGAACAGGCGCACCTGGTGCGTGTCGGGGAGTCTGCGGGCCAGCTCGCGGCGGTCGGCCTCCTCGAAGCCGAGCCCCCGCCAGAAGGGCCCCGAGCGGCGGCTGAACAGCCAGGCCCGCCGCGCGCCCAGCCCGGCCGCCCGGCTGATCGCGTGGCGGGCCAGCACGGACCCGGCGCCCGCGCGGCGCCGGCCCTCCCGGACGGCCACGCTGCGGATGAGGGCGTCACGGCCGTCGGCACTGAGCTCGAAGCCGGTCGTGGCGGCGACGGACCCGTCGGCGTCCCGCTCGATCCACAGGTGCACCGACTGCGAGTCGAGCCCGCTCAGAGTCAGGTCGACCCCGCGCAGGAAGGCGGTGAGGGCGTCGAGGTCCGCGGGACCGGCGGGACGGAGTGTGCTCACGGGCGCCGATCCTACAAAGCGTCCAGGAAACCCCGTCACGCCCCCGTAGAGCGAGTGCGGCCCACCGCAGGGGGTTGAGCCCGTCCGGGTGGCCGCCTTCGGGGGCCGGGGAGCCTCGGGCGACGGCCTACCCGGAGGTAGAACGTCCCGTGGCGGTGCGCCGCAGGGGGTTGCTGCCTTCCCGGGGTTGAGGTCATCGGGGTGGTCGCCTTCCAGGGTTGAGGTAGAGCGTTCTGTGGCGGTGCGCCGCAGGGGGTTGAGCCCTCCACAAAGCCCAGCCACCCACCGGTAGAGCGCACAGCGGCGCTCCGTCGCAGGGGGTTGTCCCTTTTCAGGCGACCTCAGCCAGGCACCCGTAGAGGTTGCGGGTTCCCCGTCCGCCCGTGGGGGGTGGTCGTGGTGGGTTCTGGCTACAAGGTGCAGTGCTGGGGGCGGGGACCGACTGAGGGCAAGTTCGCCTAGCGAACTTGGCGAAGGAGATCCCTGCACTTGGGTCACTCCAGGTGTCTGGTGGGCGTCACGAAGGCGCTCGGGAGAACGCCGGGGGGAACGCCCACCGGGAGTGACCCCTCAGCCATCTGGAGGCGGGGGTACAAGGTTCAGACCGGCATCAGCCACCAAGCCCCGCACGTGACCGGGCGTCGTAGGGGGTCCGCACGTTGTAGAGCGTCCTTGCGTCAGCAACCAGGCACCCGTAGAGCCCGGGCTGACACTGGACCCAACGGGGTTGACGTAGAGCGTTCTTGTGTCAGCAACCAGGCACCCGTAGAACCCGACCTGGCGGACAACCACAAGCCGTGTGGCTGGCGGTGCGCTGGACGCCCTACCCCCACTTCGCTGGGGTGGCTGGTTCCAGGCTTCCCGACCTCTTCTCCTTTTCTCCTTCACCCGTCGGGGCGGGTCACAGCCGAAGGACTCACCTCTCACCCGCTGGGCCGGAGATCCGGACGGGCGTGCACCCGGACGTGCGTACACCAGCACGGGCGTGCACTCGGACGGCCGAACATCCGAACACCCGCACAGGAGTACACCCGCACAAGCGGCCACCAGCACAGGCGTACACCCGTACAGGCGGGCACTCCAGCCGCCCTCCACGCGTTGGTACACCGGCGGCCATGGCAGGCGCGACCGGTTCCCGCCGAGTTGTCCACAGGCCGGGCGGGTCCGACCCGCGGTCGCCATCGCGCTTCTATGCTGGAGACGCCAGAGAGTACGGACAGGCGACGGAAACGGACGAGCCATGCGCGGTGCCGACAACGAGCACGGAGACGTTCCGGGCGACCCTCCCGTCACGGGCACGGGCACGGGCACGGGCACGGGGAGTCCCGACCCCGACGGCTGGGAGCGACTGTGGACGCCGCACCGCATGGCCTACATCAAGGGCGAGGGCAAGCCCAGCGGCTCGCGCCCCGAGGACGGGTGTCCCTTCTGCCGCGCCCCCGGACTGTCCGACCCCGAGGGCCTCGTGGTCGCCCGGGGCAAGTCGGCCTACGTGGTCCTCAATCTCTACCCCTACAACAGCGGGCACTTGCTGATCTGCCCCTACCGCCACGTGTCCGACTACACCGCCCTGGACGGGGACGAGACCGCGGAGGTGGCCGCCCTCACCCAGGCGGGCATCCGGGCGCTGGGCGCCGCCTACGGCCCGCAGGGCTTCAACGTTGGCATGAACCTCGGCGGCGCCGCCGGTGCCGGGATCGCGGCCCACCTGCACCAGCACATCGTTCCCCGCTGGGGCGGCGACGCCAACTTCATGCCCGTGGTCGGCCGGACCAAGGTGCTGCCCGAGATGCTGGAGCAGACCCGGGCCAGGGTCGCCGCGCACTGGCCCAGAGACTAGGGCGCGTCCCACGGGAGCACGCGAAACGCCCCCGGACGCCGCCCGTCCCCCCACGATTCCACCCGAACTCATCCGGATTCACTCAATCTCCCATGAGTCCACCTGGACTCATCCGAACTCACCCGATACCCCACGAGTCCGTCCGATTTAATTCGAGCCCACCCGAGTCCGTCCGAACTCACCCGAGCCCACACGGCCCGACCCCCGAGCCGCCCCCACCGGTGCGGTTCCCACCCCCGCGACCGTTCCCGCCCTACGATCCCAAGAAGACATGCTGAGAATCCTTCGCCCCATGATCTCCCGGGTCACCACTCCGCTCGGCCGGAGTCTGGCCCGCCTCGGCCTCACACCGAACATCGTCACCATCGTCGGCGCCCTCGGCGTCGTCGTCAGCGCCCTGTACTTCTATCCGCAGGGACAGCTGTACGCCGGGTCGGTCGTCGTCACCGTCTTCGTGCTCTTCGACATGCTCGACGGGGCCGTTGCCAGGGCCCGCGACAGCGCCAGCGCGTTCGGCGCCTTCCTCGACTCCAGCCTCGACCGGGTCGCCGACGCCGCCATCCTCTCCGGGCTCCTGTGGTGGTTCATCGGTGAGGGCGACGACCCCCTGCTCGCCGGACTCACCCTCTTCTGCCTGGTCAGCGGCTTCATGGTGTCCTACATCAAGGCCCGCGCCGAAGGCCTGGGCGTCAACTGCGACGTCGGCGTCGCCGAGCGCACCGAGCGCCTGGTGGTCATCCTCATCGCCGTGGGCCTCGGCGGCCTGGACGTGCCCTACGTCCTCGCGGGCGGCCTGTGGCTGCTGGCCGCGATGAGCCTGCTCACCGTCCTCCAGCGCCTGGTGGAGACCCGCGCCCGCCTCAACGACCCCGACTACGTCGAGGGCTCCGCCGGAACCGGTGACGCCAAGAGCGGAGCCTGAGCGCACGGGGAAACGCGGATAACGCGGATAACGGGGAAACGGGGGACACCACGTGGACGAACGCACGGCCGACCTGGCCTACACGGCGGGGTGGGCGATGATCCGCCGCACGCCCGAACGCGCGGGGCGGGCGGTGTTCCAGCGCCTGGCCGAACGCTCCTGGCGCGCCCACGACGAGAGCACGCGCGGCCTGGAGCGCAACCTGAGGCGCCTGCTAGGCCCCGGGGCCACCGACGCCCAGCTGCGCGCCCTCTCCCGCGCGGGCATGCGCTCCTACATGCGCTACTACTACGAGATGTTCCGCCTCCCCGCGATGAGCGAGGAGCACGTCCTGGGCCGGACCCGCGCCACCGGGATCGAGGTCCTGGAGAAGCACGTCCGGTCGGGCCGCGGCGTGGTCGCCGCCCTGCCCCACATGGGCAACTGGGACCACGCCGGGGCCTGGATCGCCCTGAGAGGCACCCCCCTGACCACAGTCGCCCAGCGACTGCGCCCCGAGAGCCTGTTCCAGCGCTTCACCGCCTACCGCGAGTCCCTGGGCATGGAGGTGCTGCCGCTGACCGGAGGCTCGGGCACCGTGGGCACCCTGGCCCGGAGGCTGCGCGAGGGCGGCCTGGTGTGCCTGCTCGCCGACCGCGACATCAGCGGCACCGGCCTGGAGGTGGACTTCTTCGGGGAGCGTGCGCGCGTGCCCGCCGGGCCCGCCGCGCTGGCCCTCAACACCGGCGCCGCCCTGATGCCGGTCTCGCTGTGGTACGACGGCCCGTACTGGAACATCCGGGTCCACGACGAGATCCCCGTCGCCGGGGGAGCCACCCGTGCCGAGCGGGTCCAGGCCACGACCCAGGAGCTGGTCCGCGTCTTCGAGGGAGCGATCGCCGAGCACCCCGAGGACTGGCACATGCTCCAGCCGGTGTTCAGCGCCGACCACGAGCGTGCCGACCATGAGCGCGTCGACCACGCGCGCTCCGCCCACATGCGCGCCGACCACCAACGTCCCGACCACGCGCGCCTCGTACACGACCCCGGAGCCGACGACGGCGCCCCGCCTCCGGCCGCCGCCGACCACGAACGCGCCGCGCCTGCGGAGGCCGCGGGGACCGCGGAGACCGCCGTGCCAGGAGTGACGGACGACGGCACAGCGCCGCAAGGACCGGACGACGGCACAGCGCCGCAAGGACCGGGCGAGGGCCTGACACCGGGCGGAGACCCGACACCGGACGGCGGCATGGTGTCGGACGGTGGCACGGTACCGGGCGAGGGCTTGGCGCCCGGCCGCGGCACCGTACCGGGCGCGGAGGGCGGATTCCCCGCGGCGAACGGGGTAGGGGGCCCTCAAGACAGCGGGGAGAGGACCCCCGGACGAGACGAACGGAACGGGTGACCGTGGGCATGCGGGTCGGTCTGGTCTGCCCCTACGCCTGGGACGTCCCGGGCGGGGTACAGCAGCACGTCGGCGACCTCGCCGAGGCGCTCACCGGCATGGGGCACGAGGTGTCGGTGCTGGCGCCGGTGGGCGACGCGGACACCGGCGCCCTGCCCGACTACCTCGTCCCCGCCGGAAGACCGGTCCCGGTGCCCTACAACGGCTCGGTGGCCCGGCTCACCTTCGGCCCCAGGGCCGCCTCGCGGGTGCGCCGGTGGATCGCCGAGGGGGAGTTCGACGTCCTGCACATCCACGAGCCGTCCGCGCCGAGCGTCTCGCTGCTGGCGTGTTGGGCGGCCGACGGCCCCGTGGTGGCCACCTTCCACACCGCCAACCCCCGGTCGCGGGCGATGGCGGTGAGTTCCCCGGCGCTGCGTTCGGCGATGGAGAAGATCAACGGCCGCATCGCCGTGTCCGAGGCCGCCCGGCGCACCCTGGTCGAACACCTGGGCGGGGACGCCGTGCTCATCCCCAACGGGGTGGCGGTGCGCAGGTTCGCGCACGCCGAACCCCTGCCCGGCTGGCCGGGCGAGGGCGGCTCGATCGGTTTCCTGGGACGCCTGGACGAACCCCGCAAGGGGCTGGGCGTCCTGCTGGAGGCCTTCGTGCTCATGGCTCCCGAGCGCCCCGGCCTGCGCCTGATGGTGGCCGGGCCCGGCGACGCCTCGGCGGCCATGGAGGCCGTCCCCGAGCACCTGCGCGAACGCGTCGTGCTGCTGGGGCGCCTGGACGACGCCGACAAGGCGCGCGCCTACCATTCCGCCGACGTGTTCTGCGCGCCCAACCTGGGCGGCGAGAGCTTCGGCATCGTGCTGACCGAGGCGATGGCTTCCGGCGCGGCCATCGCGGCCAGCGACATCCCCGCCTTCGCCGCGGTCCTGGACGGCGGCGCCGCCGGGGAGCTGTTCGCCGCGGGTGACCCCGTCCACCTGGCCGAACGCGCCGGTGCGCTACTGGACGCACCCGCGCGGCGCGCGGAGCTCTCGCGCGCCGCCCGCCGCGCGGTGCGCGCCTACGACTGGGACACCGTGGCCGCCGACGTCGCCCACGTTTACCAGACCGTCCTGCTGTGGGACGGGGACGGCCGCTCCGAGCGGGTGCGCCCGGACGGCGGACCCCGGGCCACAGCACTGCTGCGCCGGGGGGCGACGTGACCGCGTTCGCCGGAGGCGCGCCGTGTGCAGCCGCGCCCCTCCCGCGCACCGCTCTG
>ANAW01000135.1:0-2173 GCA_000340945.1 Nocardiopsis synnemataformans DSM 44143
CGGGCGCTCACCCCGCTTCCGCGTACGTCCGCCCCTGTCCTGCGGGCGCCCGCCTCGACCCTCCGGTCGCCCGTCCCACTTCCGCGCACACCCGTCTTGGCCCTTTGTTCGCCAGCCCCCGCCCTCCGGGCGCGCGTCCCGCTTCCGAGCACACCCGTCCCAGTCCTCCGGTCGCCAGTCCTGGCTATGCGCACATCCGCCCCACTCCTGCGGGCGCTTGTCCCGGATCTGCGTACGTCCGCTCCAGCACTGCTGCGCCGGGGGGCGACGTGACCGCGTTCGCCGGAGGCGCGCCGTGCACGGCCGCGCCCCTCCCGCGCACCGCTCTGCGAGCGCGCGTCCCTGTTTCGCGCACATCCGCCCCCGCCCTCCCTCCCACCTCCGCGGAACGGGGTGAGCGGCCCTGACCGAGGACGTCCTCTTCGCCGCCGCCGTCGTCGGCATCCTCCTGGCCCTGGTGCTGTTCGGCTTCTACCTCTCGTGGCGGGCCACCCGCCTGCACCGCCTGCACCACCGGGTCGACACCGCCCGCGCGGCCCTGGAGGCCGCCCTGGAGCGGCGCCTGGCCGCCGCGTCCGCGCTGGCCGCCGCCGACGGCACCGACGCCACGCGCGCCCTGCCCGGGGCCGCCGCTGCCGCGCGCGCGGCGCGCGACCGGCAACGCGAGCTGGCCGAGAGCGCGCTCTCACGCGCGTTGCGCGCCGCACTGGAATCTCCGGGGCCCGCTGAGCGTTCGGAACTGCTGCGGCCCCACCTGACCGAGGTGGAGGCCGCCGCCAAGGGCGTCCACATGGCCCGCACGTTCTACAACGGCGCGGTCTCCGACACCCGCCGCGCCCGCCGTTCCCGGCTCCTCCCCNGGACGTTCCGCCTGGCGGGCACGGCGTCCCTGCCGGACTTCTTCGAGATCGACGACCAGCCGCCGCGCATCCCGCTCCTGCCCGTGGGACCCGACACCCCGTAGAGACGGGATGTAGAGACGGGACCCGGGAAAACACCGATCTGGCCAAAACCCTCGAAAGGGGGTGGAAGTAGGATGAGGGGCTGGTCGACCAGGGTGCGCGGCGCCGACGGTGTCCGCGTACCGCCGCGTGGGGCCGCCGACTCCGCTGCCCGAAGGCAGCCCTCAGCACAACCGAGACAACGGGAGTCCACCACCGTGGCCAACAACGCATCGAACACCTCCGACAACGCCGTCGGTACCGAGCGTGTCAAGCGCGGCATGGCCGAGCAGCTCAAGAACGGCGTCATCATGGACGTCGTCACGCCCGAGCAGGCCAAGATCGCCGAGGACGCCGGTGCCGTCGCGGTCATGGCGCTGGAGCGCGTCCCCGCCGACATCCGCAGGGACGGCGGCGTCGCCCGCATGTCCGACCCCGACATGATCGACGGCATCGTCGAGGCCGTCTCCATCCCGGTCATGGCCAAGGTCCGCATCGGCCACTTCGTCGAGGCCCAGGTCCTGGAGTCGCTCGGCGTCGACTTCATCGACGAGTCCGAGGTCCTCACCCCGGCCGACGAGGCCTACCACATCGACAAGTGGGCCTTCACCGTCCCCTTCGTGTGCGGGGCGACCAACCTGGGCGAGGCGCTGCGCCGCATCGCCGAGGGCGCGGCCATGATCCGCTCCAAGGGCGAGGCCGGTACCGGCAACGTCGTCGAGGCCACCCGCCACATGCGCTCCATCCGCGGCGAGATCCGGCGCCTGGGCACCCTGGACGAGGCCGAGCTGTTCGGCGCCGCCAAGGAGCTGCGCGCCCCCTACGACGTCGTCAAGGAGGTGGCGGCGCTGGGCAAGCTCCCGGTCCCGCTGTTCTCCGCCGGAGGCGTGGCCACCCCGGCCGACGCCGCGCTCATGCGCCAGCTCGGCGCCGAGAGCGTGTTCGTGGGTTCGGGCATCTTCAAGTCCGGCGACCCGGCCAGGCGCGCCGACGCCATCGTGCAGGCCACCCTGCACTACGAGGACCCCGCGGTCATCGCGCGGGTGTCCCGCGGCCTGGGCGAGGCCATGGTCGGCATCAACCTGGACGACCTGTCCGACTCCCAGCGCTACGCCGGTCGCGGCTGGTAGCCGCCTGACGGGTGCCCGCCGCCTGACGGGCGCCCGCTGCCTGACGGGTGCCCGCCGCCTGACGGGCGCCCGCCACGGCCGTCGCGCGGGCGGGGGGGGCGC
>ANAW01000136.1:0-18635 GCA_000340945.1 Nocardiopsis synnemataformans DSM 44143
ACGAGTGAGGCCGTACTTGACCGCCAGACCCACCATCGGCGTCCTCGCCCTCCAGGGCGACGTCGCCGAGCACCTGCGCGCGCTCCAGGCCCTGGACGCGCACACCGTCAAGGTGCTCTCCCCCGACCAGCTCGACACCCTGGACGGGCTGGTCGTCCCCGGCGGGGAGTCCACCACCATGTCCAAGCTGGCCGTCCGCTACGGCCTGATGGAACCGCTGCGCAAGCGGATCGCCGCGGGGATGCCCGCCTACGGCACGTGCGCCGGGATGATCATGCTCGCCGACCGCATCCTGGGCGGAACCGCCGACCAGCAGACCGTCGGCGGGATCGACATGACGGTGCGCCGCAACGCCTTCGGGCGCCAGACCGAGTCCTTCGAGGCCGCCGTGGACATCGACGGCCTGGGGGGCGACCCCTTCGACGCGGTGTTCATCCGCGCGCCCTGGGTGGAGTCGGTCGGGCCCGGCGTCGAGGTGCTCGGCGCAGTCCCCGGTCCCGACGAGGCCGGTAGGATCGTCGCCGTACGGCAGGGCGGCCTGATGGCCACGTCCTTCCATCCCGAACTGACCGGCGACACGCGCATCCACCGCCTCTTCGTCGACATCGTGAAAGGACATTCATGAGCGGCCACTCCAAGTGGGCCACCACCAAGCACAAGAAAGCCGTCATCGATGCCAAGCGCGGCAAGCTCTTCGCCAAGCTGATCAAGAACATCGAGGTGGCCGCGCGGACCGGCGGTGGGGACCCCGACGGGAATCCGACGCTCTACGACGCCATCCAGAAGGCGCGCAAGAGCTCCGTACCGCTCGACAACATCGAGCGCGCCCGCAAGCGCGGCTCCGGCGAGGAGGCGGGCGGCGCCGAGTGGCAGACCATCATGTACGAGGGCTACGCCGCCGGTGGCGTCGCCCTGCTGGTGGAGTGCCTCACCGACAACCGCAACCGCGCCGCCTCCGAGGTGCGCGTGGCCGTGACCCGCAACGGCGGCAACATGGCCGACGCCGGTTCGGTGTCCTACCTCTTCAACCGCAAGGGCGTCGTGATCGTGCCCGCCGAGGGCACCACCGAGGACGACGTGACCCTGGCGGTGCTGGAGGCCGGCGCCGAAGAGGTCACGGAACTGGGCGACGTCTTCGAGATCGTCTGCGAGGCCACCGACCTGGTCACCGTGCGCACCGCGCTCCAGGAGGCGGGCATCGAGTACGACTCCGCCGAGTCCAGCTTCCTGCCGACCATGGAGGTCCCGGTCGACGCCGAGACCGCCAAGAAGGTCATGCGGGTGGTGGACGCGCTGGAGGACTCCGACGACGTGCAGAACGTCTTCACCAACGCCGACATCCCCGACGAGGTCATGGCCGAGATCGGCTGACCCTCCGGTCAGGCGACCTCCCGCAGCAGGTCGCGAACGCGCGCGGGCGCCTCGTGGAGTGCGAGGTGGCCCGCGCCCGCGATCGTGCGCACGTCGGTGCCCAGCAGTCTGCGCACCGCACCGCGCAGCAGCGCGGGGGTGAAGACGCGGTCGTGGGCTCCGGTGGCCACGGTGACGGGTGTGCCCGACCAGTCCCGGAAGTCCTCGCCCCGCAGTATGCCCGGGACCGGGCTGGGGCGGCAGTGGCGCCCGACCAGGGTCGCCCACTCCGTGAGCGGATGGGTCGCGCCGCCCGCGGCGACGGGTCCGCTGAGCAGGCCCAGGAGCCGCGAGCTGGTCCGCTCGCCCGGTGAGAGCCGCCAGGAGAACGTGGCGCGCAGCCTCTCGCCGTCCATGACGGGGGCGGCCAGGCCCGCCGGACCGACCAGTACGAGCCCCGCCACCAGCGGGGAGGGCATCGCCGCCAGGGCGGCCGCGGCACCCGTCGAGTGCCCGAGCAGGATCACCGGTTCGGAGGTGACCTGGGGTAACAGCGCGTCCAGCCAGGCGCCGTAGGCGTCCGCCCGTCCGAGCAGGGGGCGCCGGGAGTCGCTCGTGCCCGGGTGTCCGGGCAGGTCGGCCAGGAGCACGGTCCGGTCGGCGCGGAGCACCCGCGCGGTCGCGACCAGGTTCGCCGACCCGAGGAGGGCCCCGGACAGCAGCAGGACGGGGGTCCCCGGCCCGCCCGGGAGGACGTGCACCCGTGTCGCGCGCCCGGCGGCGGTCACCGCCCCCGGCGAACGCAGGTCACGGACCCCGCCCAGTGCCCGCTCGCACCAGGAGCGCACCGCGATCTCACCGGCGTCGGACCGGTAGACCCGGGTGAGGGACAGCGTGGACATCGTTCACCTTCTCAGGGCGGGGACGTCCCGGTGGGAACGGGGACGTCGGGGAGGCGCGCGGGGACCTCCCGCGTGGAAGGGCCGGGCGCTCGCACGGTGCGACCGCCTCGGCGCGACGGCGGCTCCCCGCCCGCGAAGGAGCCGGTGGGCGCGGAAGACCCGTCCAGCGTGTTCGCGTTCGGGGACCCGCACGGAAGGACCGGCGCCCCTCGGGGACCCCGGTGCCGGAAGCAGGGGGTTTCAGCGCAGCGGGTCGAGCGGCTCCAGCGCGCCCGGGCGGACGCCGGTCGCGATCTGCTCGGCCAGGAGGTCACCGGTGACCGGGCCGTGGGTGAGCCCCCACATGCCGTGGCCGCCCGCGACGTGGACGCCGGGGGTGCGGGTGGCCCCCACCAGGGGCACACCGTCGGAGGTGACCGGCCTGGGCCCCACCCAGGTGTCGGTGCGCTCCTTCCAGCGCACCCCCCTGAGGTAGGGGCTGGCCGAGCGCTCGATGGCCTCGACCCGGCGCGGGTCGAGCGCGTCGTCGGGGCCCCGGAACTCCATGGTCCCGGCGACCCGCAGCGCCCCCTGGTAGGGGGTGCACGCCACGCGGGCCTCCGGTAGGTAGACGGGACCGGGCACCGGCTCGTCGGTGGGGACGGTGAAGGAGTAGCCCCGGCCGGCGCGGACCCGGGTGCGCACGCCGTGTTCGGCGGCCAGCCGGTCGAACCAGGCGCCCGTGCACACCGCGACCGCGTCGGAGCGGATCCGTTCGCCGTCGCCGGAGACGGTGACGACCGCGCCGTCCTCCCGGCGGACGCCGACCGCCTCGAACCCGGTGCGCACGCGCCCGCCGCGCTCGCGCACCGAGGCCGCCAGGTTGTGGACGAGGGTGCCGGGGTCGACGTGGCGCTGCCCGTCCAGGCGCACCGCCGCCCCCACGGCACCCGAGGCGTGGGGGAGGGCCTCGCGGACCGCCGCTCCGGTGAGGGCGGCGTGGCCGACCTCCAGCCCCGAGGCCGCGATCCGGTCCAGTTCGCGCAGGAGCGCGACGGCCGAACGCGGGGAGCGGAAGAGGGCGGTGACGGGTCCGGAGACCTCGGTGGTCTCCACGCCGCCCTTGGCCAGGGCGTCGAAGGCGTCCAGGGCCCCGGTGTTGAGGGCGAGGTTGGCGCGTACGGCCCTCTCCCACGAGTCCCAGCGGCAGTGCGCGGCGAAGCGGGCCAGGAACAGCCACAGGTCCGGCGAGGGTGACAGCGGGACCGACAGGGGCGCGTCGCGGTCGAGCAGGGAGCGCAGGCCGTAGCGCAGCACGCCCGGCTCGTTCAGGGGGATGGCCAGGCCCGGCGAGAGCCATCCGGCGTTGCCCCAGGAGGCTCCGGAGCAGACCCCGTCCCGGTCCGCGACGGTGACGCGGACGCCGCGCTCCTGGAGGAACCAGGCCGTCGACAGGCCGACCACCCCCGCGCCCACGACCAGCACGTGCTGGACCCCGTCGACACGCCCCACGTCCGCCATCTCCCTGGTTCCCCCTGTTCACCGCGTCTGTCGGTTCCCACCATGCTCGCTTTCCGGCGGAGAGGCCTTGTCGGCAGATGACAACCGGAGGCGGTCTTCATGTGGTCCGGATACAAAGAGCGCGGCGGGCGGGGTCCGCGCCCGGATCAGGGCAGGCGGGAGAGCACCTCGGCGGTGAACTCGTCCGTGCCCGCGCTGCCGCCCAGGTCGGCCGTGCGCACGGGGGAGGAGGCCAGCACGGCGCGGACCGCGTCCATGACCTGCGCGCCCGCCTCGGGGTGGCCCAGGTGGTCGAGCATCATCGACGCCGACCAGATGGCCCCCAGCGGGTTGGCCAGCCCCTTGCCCGCGATGTCGGGCGCCGATCCGTGCACGGGCTCGAACATCGACGGGTACTCGCGCTCGGGGTTGAGGTTGGCCGACGGCGCCACCCCGATACCGCCCGCCACGGCGGCGGCCAGGTCGCTGAGGATGTCGCCGAACAGGTTCGAGCCCACGATGACGTCGAAGCGCGCCGGGTCCAGGACGATCTTGGCGGCCAGGGCGTCGATGTGCTCCTGCTCCCAGGCCACCTCCGGGTGGTGCGCCGCGCGCTCGGCCACCAGTTCGTCCCAGAACGGCATGGTGTGCACGATGCCGTTGGACTTGGTGGCCGAGGTCAGCCTGCCGCCGCGCCGCCCGGCCAGGGCGAAGGCGTGGTCGAGCACCCGCTCCACGCCCCTGCGGGTGAACACCGACTCCTGGAGGGCCGCCTCGTACGGGGTGCCCTCGTGGATCCGGCCGCCCACGCGCGAGTACTCGCCCTCGTTGTTCTCGCGCACGACCACGAAGTCGACCTCGCCGGGCAGCGCCCGCGCGACCGGGCTGGGCACCCCCTCCAGGACGCTGATCGGCCGCAGGTTGACGTACTGGTGGAAGCCGCGGCGGATGGGGATGAGCAGCCCCCACAGCGACACGTGGTCGGGGACGCCGGGCCAGCCCACGGCGCCCAGCAGGACGGCGTCGTGGTGGCGGATCCGGTCCAGGCCGTCGTCGGGCATCATGGCGCCCTCGGCCAGGTAGCGCGCGCAGGACCAGTCGAACTCGTCGTAGGCGAAGGAGAGCGCGTGGTGGGCGCCGATCCGGTCCAGGACGGCCCGGGCGGGCGGCAGGACCTCCCTGCCGATGCCGTCTCCGGGGATCGTGGCGACGCGGTAGTGCTTCATTGCGGTGTCCTTCCGTGGGGTGTGCAGGGGTGCGGGAGTTCGGGGGTTCGGGGGTGTTCGGGCCGACAGGGGGGAGGGCCCGGGGCCCGGACGGGGGTGGGCGGGAGGTCGATGGGCGGGCGGGGTGCGGGGATCGCGCTGAGGGCGAGCCGACCGGGACTCGGGGGTTCGTGTGCCCGGGGCGGGCAGGATCGCGTTCGGGACGGGGAGACCGTCCCCGGCAGGCGGGGCCCGTCTCCAGGGCGCGGGGATCGCGCTCGGCACGCCGGAGTCCGTCTTCAGGGCATGGGACCTCCGCCCAGGAACGCGCGCAGGTGCCGTGCCGTGGCCTCGGGCGCCTCCTCGGGCACGTAGTGGTCGCAGTCCAGCGCGTGGCCCCGCACGTCCCGGGCGTATCCGCTCCAGACGTCCGGCACGTCGTAGTGGCGGCCCACGAAGCTGTGCCGCCCCCACAGCAGCAGGACCGGGCACTCCAGGCGGCGCCCGGCGTCGGCCCGGTCGTGCTCCAGGTCGATGGAGGCCGCAGCCCGGTAGTCCTCGCACGAGGCGTGGACGGCGGCCGGGTCGCGGAAGCAGCGCACGTACTCGTCCACGGCGGCGGGCGCGAAGGGGGTGCCGCCGTGGTGGCGCGCCTCCATCCGGGTGCGGACCCAGAAGTCCGGGTCCTGCCCGATGAGGTGTTCGGGGATGCCGTTGCCCGCCGCCAGGAAGAACCAGTGGTGGTACCCGAGGGCGAACTCGGCGTCGGCGTGCTCGAAGGCGTACCGGGTCGGCACGATGTCCAGCGCGCACAGCGCCGTCACCGCCTCCGGGTGGTCCAGGGCGAGGCGGTGGCCGACCCGGCCGCCGCGGTCGTGGCCCGCCACGGCGAAGGAGCCGAACCCCAGCTCGCGCATGACGAGGTACTGGTCCCGCGCCATGGCCCGCTTGGCGTAGGGGGCGTGCCGCTCGTCGGAGGCGGGCTTGTCGCTGTCCCCGTAGCCGCGCAGGTCGGTCATGACCACCGTGAACCGGTCCGCCAGGAGCGGTGCGACGCGGTGCCAGATCAGGTGCGTCTGCGGGTAGCCGTGCAGCAGCAGGAGCGGGGGGCCGTCCCCGCCCAGGCGGACGTTGACGCGCACGCCCCCGGCGTCCACGGTGCGGCGGGCGAAACCGGAGGGAAGGAGGTCGCTCATGGGTGGATTCCAGCAGCCCGGGGGCGGGGGCGTCCAAGACCGGCTGACGATATCGTTGATAGGCCCGGCCTATAAGGGGGAGCGGTGGACGTCCGCCAACTGGAGTACTTCCTGGCCGTGGTCGACCACGGCGGGGTGAACCGGGCGGCCTCGGCGCTGTACCTGTCCCAACCGTCCCTGTCGCAGGCGGTCCGGGCCCTGGAACGCGACCTGGGCAGCGACCTCTTCCACCGCATCGGCCGCCGCGTGGTGCTGACCGAGGCGGGCCGCGCGCTGATCGAGCCCGCCCGCGAGGCTGTGCGCGCCCTGGACCTGGCCCGCTCGGCGGTCGATTCGGTCCGGGAGCTGCGCGGTGGCCGGGTGGACGTGGCCGTGCTGCCCACCCAGGCGATCGAGCCGCTGACCGGTCTGGTGGCGGGCTTCACCCGGCGCCACCCGGAGGTGTCGGTGTCGGTCCGGAGCGCGCTGACCACGCGCGACGCCGTCGAGATGGTGCGCACCGGCGCCTGCGAACTCGGTGTGGTGGCCACCTCCGGGCCGTACACGGGAACGGGGGTGCGCGCCCATCCGCTGGTGTGCCAGAGCTTCGTGCTGCTCGCCCCGCCCGACGGGCCCTTCGTCGCCGGGGAGTCCGTGCGCGCCGAGCGGCTGGAGGGCCAGCGGCTGATCGTGGGCCAGCACGGATCGGGCATGCGCCGGTTCGTCGACGAACTGGTCGCGGACGGTCTGGACGCCCGGGTCGCCGTGGAGAGCGAGCACCGGGTGTCCCTCCTGCCGCTGGTGCTGGGCGGGGCCGGGATCGCGGTGGTCACCGACGCCTGGCGTGACCTGGCCGAACGGGCCGGGGCGCTGGTGCTGGACCTGGAGCCCACCGGCCACCTGCACGTGTCCCTGGTCAGCAGGAGGGGGCCGCTCACCGCGGCGGCGGAGGCGTTCGTGGCCCATGCGGTGGGTTGACCACGCCTCCCGCCGAACGGGCCCGCGGTCGGTGGTCGGCGGGCCGCACCGGGCACGCGGCCGACCGGGTCCGTGTCCGGCCGGGCAGGCGCTCAGCCGGTCATGTCGAAGGCGGAGACCACCCTGGTCGGCCGCAGCCGCACCGCGAGTTCGCCGGGGACGCCGTTGCGCCGCCCGAACTCCTCCGCCCGCTCGGGACCCATGTAGCGGCGGGCGATCGCGGTCGCGGTGCGCACCAGCTCGTCGGGGTCCTCGGAGACGACGGCCTCACCCTGCACCTGCACGAAGGCGTACGGCGGCTCGGGCAGGTCCACGGTGAGCGCCACCCGGGGGTCGCGCGCGATGGACCGGCCCTTCGCGGTGGAGGCCCCGGTGTTGAAGACGACGTCGCCGTCCTCGACGACGAACCACACCGGCGCGGCCAGCGGACGTCCGTCCGAGGCGGTGTAGGCGAGCATCCCGGTACGGGTGCCCTGGAGCAGGAAGTCGCGGACCCGGGGGTCGGAGAGAGAAGTCACGGCCTCACGCTAGTGCGCGGGCCCCGAACCCTCCAGGAGGACACGGTGCCGGGGTGCCCGCGTGTCGGCGTACCCCCGCGTATCGGTACGATCCGCGCAACACGGGCGTCCGCGGCGGGCGGTCGGATAGGGAGAGGGGTGCCATGGGCGGGGTCGTGCCGGACGACGGGACATGGCGGATCGGGGCCCGTGAGGGTGTCGCGCTCTCGGCCCGCTGGTGGAAGTGGGTGTGGTCGGCGCCGGAGGGTTGTGATCCGGTCAGGGACGCCACCGGCCAGCACGCGGCCCTCAACCAGCCGGACGACCTGTGGTTCCTCGCCGGTACCTACGGGGGCGGGGTCGTGCGCCGGTGCGAGGTGCCCACGGGGCGCCCGCTGTTCTTCCCGGTGTTCAACATGCAGTTCCCCGTCGAGTACTCCAAAGAGCCGATGGCCATGCCGGTCGCGCGCGCCGACGCCCACCTCAACGGCGTTCCCCTGCCGCTGGAGGAGTTCCAGGGGGTGTTCCGCAGCCCGCTGTGGGTCCGTCGGCACAGCTGGGGGCTGTGGGGCGCGGTCTCCCCCCTGAGCCCCGGCGGGTACGTGCTGGAGATCAGGGCGGACGACGGCCAGGGCTTCCGGGTGGACACCACCTACCACCTGACCGTCGTCTGAGGCGCGGAGAACGGCGCGCCGGGGCCTGTGCCGCGGCGGCCGGACCCGTCGTCCGCGCTGCCTGACAGACGGTCTCCCCCGGGTCCGCGTGGTGGATGGGAGGGTCAGCGCTCCACCCGGGATCTGGGTCGTTCCCGACCCCGCCGCACGCTGTCCTCAACACCGCTGCCCGCCGGAACCAACACCGCTGCCCGCTGTTCCCAACCTCGTTGCCCGCCGTCCTCAACCTCGCCGCCCGTCGGAGCGGACCCCCGGGACGGGGCGGTCAGACCCGCGACGGGACGTGGGCGTCGGCGCGGGTCGGTCCCGAGAACACCGCCTCCAGGGCCAGCCCCAGCTCCTCGCCGACGGCCTCGGCGGGGGAGTCGGGCGCGGGGGCGAGCACGGGCCGCGCCGCCAGCAGGGCGCGGGCCAGCCGCTCCTGCCGGGCCAGGTGCTCGGCGCCCGTCACGGCGGCGCCCGGCCTGCTGGGCGCCGGGGCGGGTGCCGGAACCGGTTCCAGGGCGGATCCGTCCGGCGCGGTGTAGCCCGTGCACCAGCGCAGCCTTCCGCCCGCCCGCGCGGGGGCGTCGGCGTGCGTGACCACCAGCGAGTCCACCCCGCCGGTGGCGGCGAGCGCGTACCGGTGCGCGACCGCGTCGAAGTGCCCGACCCGGAACGCCCCCTGCCACGGGTGCGCGCCGTTGTGCGCCTCGGTCAGCACCGCGCCCAGTTCCGGGTCCTCGGCCACGAGCGGGCCCGCGCCGTGCCGGGTGGTGTAGGCGCGCACCACACCGATCCGGCGGGCGTCGCCGGGGCGTCCGGCCTCGGCCAGGAGCGCGAGCGGGTTCGCGGTGGTCGTCGTGGACCAGGTGGTGTACGGGTGGAACCCGTGCCACTCGTCCAGCAGCACCCCCTGCGCCCCCTCGAAGACCACGGGGGAGCGGGCGAGCAGCCGGGGCAGGTGGTCCTCGTCCACCAGGCGCACCCGCCGCGCGAAGGCCAGGTAGGCCTCGACGCACTCCTCGACGTCGGGGTCGGGGTCGGGCCTGGCCCCGGCGGGGAGGTTCGCCTCCCCGGGCCCTGCCGCCGCGCCGGAGGCCGTCGCCCCGGACCCGGCCGCCGTGTCCCCGAACCGGTTTCCCGCACCCGTGGCGCCCGGTGCGGTTCCCGCCGCACCCGGGGGCTCCAGGGCGCGGCGCACCGCGTGCAGGTGGTCGGCCAGGCGGCGCAGCTTGCGGCGCAGCACGTCCGGCCGCGCGCAGTCGCCGGCGGTCGGCGCGTCCTCGGGGCGGGCCAGGGCGTAGGCCGCGGTCTCGCCCACCCCCATCCCGCAGGAGCCGTGCCGGGCCTCGCCCCTTGCCCGCTCCCGCGTCCGGTTGGCCGCCCGGTGCCACGGAGTGCTGATCAGCGCCCGGCGGTCCACGGTGACCAGCGCGAACGGGTCGGCGACGCCGAGCGAGGCCAGGTGTCCGGCCTCGGCGGCCAGGGCGAAGGGGTCCACCACCATCAGCCGCGACAGGTGCGTGGGCACCGGGCCGCCGGGGGCCAGCGTGCCCGCGCCGAACTGCGCGAACGTGTGGTGGCGGCCGTCGGGGGTCACCACGTTGTGCGCGGCCTGGGCGCCCCCGTTGGCGCGCACGACGGCGCCGAAGCGCCGCCGCGCGCACAGCAGGTCGACCGTCACGCCCTTGCCCGCGTCACCGAACCCCAGGTCGACGACGACGGCGTTCCCGTCGGCCCACGGGGCGGTCGCGCCGGTCACAGCCGGTCCACCCCGCCCGCGTCGGCCGGGCCGCCGAGTCCGCCCGGGGCGTCGGCCACGATCACGGAGCCGCGGCTCGTGGACAGCGTCCGCAGCGCCCTGCCCACCGCCTCGCCCGCGTCCGAGCCCGCCTCGGCCAGGTCGGCCAGGCCCTTCTCCAGGTCGATGGCCTCCTCGGCGAGTCCGACGGTGACCGCGATGGTCTCCGACACCGCGTCGAGGTCGTCCAGGTAGATGACGTTCTGGCCCATGTGGGTGTCCCAGAAGCCGCGGACCTTGTCGTTGTGGAAGTGCCCGCTGCCGGTCGGCATGATGAAGTACACCTCGAAGCTGCGCCGCAGCTCGGCCAGGATCCGCGGGAACGGGATGTCCTCGGTGACGTCGTCGCCGATCACCTCGCGCACCTCCCGCGCCTTGACCGCCCCGTAGGCCATCTCGTCGCCGATGACGAAGAGGTGGCCGCGCCGCCCGCGCTTCTCCAGGCAGTCCAGGGAGGTGTGCCGGGCCATGAAGTACATGGCCAGCTCGTAGGACTCCGTCACCTGGCCGCCACCGCCGCCCTCCAGCAGGATGTTGCCCAGGTCGTCCTCCAGCTCGTTGCCGGACTCGAACTGGCCGACCTGGAGCGGGGCCCGGTCGCACGTGGCGTCGCCGATCGCGCCGAAGAGGATCTGCGGGTCCCGCACGTAGCCCTTGCGCAGCAGCAGGCCGAACAGGTCGGGCAGCTTGGTCTGCAACACGCGCGGAACGTTGCGCATGGACCCGGTGACGTCGAAGAGCACCGAGATGGCCAGCGACTCGGGGTGCTCGGCGGAGTCGCGGCTCTCGCGCACGCCCACCCCGTGGGGGTCGAGGCTGTCGTGGACCCGCCAGGAGCTGCGCGGGGTCGAGGCGAGCACGTCGTCGGTGTAGCCGAAGCTGCTGGAGCCGACGGAGGAGTTGTAGGCCTGACGCGCGTGGTAGGCGTCGGTGGACCAGTTGCTGCTTCCCATGGGGATCTCCTTGGAACGGGGGTCGGGCGGATCGGACCGCCGGGGTCGGGGGCGGGGGGTCAGGCTTCGGCGGACGGCACCGGGTCCGGCATGGCGAAGGGGCGGAACCGGCGCGGCCCGTAGAGGCGCTCCAGCGCCTCGTCGAGCTCGCCGAGCAGGGCGAACCCGTCCCGGGGCCGCCGCTCGGGAGCGGGCAGGGTGCAGCCGCGCGCGAAGGCCCGCAGCTGCCGGGGCAGGCGGCCCGCGGTCACGTACTCCACGCACCGGGTCGCCATGTGGATGTCGGTCTGGGCCAGCGCGGGGCGGCGGGCGGCCACCTCGGGCGGGTAGAGGTCCTCGCGGCCGGGCACCATCGCCGGGACGTGCGGCGCGGTGCGCGGGGCGTGCGCCGTCACCGAGTAGCACCAGTCGACCAGGACCAGGCCGTGCTCGGCCGGGTGGATCATCACGTGCTCGGGCACGACCGCGCCGTGCACCACCCCCGCCCGGGCGGCGTTGCCGACGGCGACCAGCAGCCGCCGCCACATCCACGCCGCGTCGCGC
Organism: Nocardiopsis synnemataformans DSM 44143; assembly: GCA_000340945.1. Lineage (GTDB taxonomy): Bacteria > Actinomycetota > Actinomycetes > Streptosporangiales > Streptosporangiaceae > Nocardiopsis > Nocardiopsis synnemataformans. The sequence continues at coordinate 11,540 of ANAW01000136.1, forward strand.
GGGTCGACGCCGTCGGGATGGGCGCGGCGCACCTCGGCCAGGGTGTGGAAGCCGTGCAGCCGCCCCAGGACGTTGGCCCGCCGCTCCACGCCCGTGGCGGCGTCGCGGTGCTTGAAGGACTCCACCAGTTCGGGGACGAAGTTCCGGTAGCGCTCGTGGCCGTGCTCCCGGACGCGGCGCAGCGCGGTCGCCTCGGCCTCCAGCAGGTCGTTGTCGCGCGGGGCGCGGGGCAGTTTGAGCACCGCGTCGCGCCACTCCGGGGCCCGGTAGCGCACCGGGTACAGGTCGGCCACATCGCCCCGGGCCAGCCGCTCCCGGCCGACCCGGTAGGCGTGCGCGCCGGTGGCCAGGGTGAGGTCGTCGAAGCGCAGGTCGCCCGCGGCCATCGACCGGTACAGGTCCCACAGCTCCGAGAGCCGGGCGAAGGGGGCGGTGCCGCTCCCGCGCGGCGCCGTGTCGGGGTGCAGCGCGCGGGCGAGTTCGCGGTGGCGGGCCGTGGCGGCCGGGGGCACGCCGCCGCCCTCGGGCAGCGGGCCGAACAGCTCCACGGGATCGCCCGCCAGGGCGACCTGGCGCTCGGCGTCCTCGAAGGCGGGGCCGGTGGCCGTCATCGGACTCCTCTCGGGGGTCACTGCGTGCTCCGCAGCAGGGGAGGGTGCAGCAGGGCGGCGCCGCCCGCCCGGTAGAGCCGGGCACGCCGTCCGCCGCCCGCGCCGCCGCGTTCGGCGAGTTCCCCGGTGTCCTCCACGAACCCGGGGGCGGCGAGGATCTTGCGGTGGAAGTTGGCCGCGTGCAGGGACTGGCCCCACACGGCCTCGTACACCTCGCGCAGCGCCGTGATGGTGAAGGCGGGCGGCAGGAAGGCCGTGGCCAGCGGGGTGTACTCCAGCTTGGAGCGGGCGCGCTCGACGGCGTCGGCCAGGACGCGGCCGTGGTCGAAGGCCAGGTCGAGCCCGGCGCGGGCGCCGTCGCCGTGGCCGAGGTCGCGCCAGGGGATCCAGGCGGCCTCCTCGATGCCCCGGCCGGTGTGCGGGTCGGGCAGGTCGGGGGCCAGCAGGACGTAGGCGACCGAGAAGACGCGCATGCGCGGGTCCCGGCCCCGGGCGCCGTAGGTGCCCAGCTGCTCCAGGTGCAGCTCGGTGGGCAGCAGGGTCTTCTCCGAGAGCACGCGCAGGGCGGCGTCGGGCAGGTCGGGATCGGCGGGGCCGTCCGGTCCGTCCTGGGCCCGGACGAACCCGCCCGGCAGCGCCCACCAGCCGCGCTGGGGGTGCGCGGCGCGCCGCGTCAGCAGCACGTGCGGCGCACCCGACCGGATGGTGAGGGCGACGACGTCGACGGTGACCGCGGCCGGGGCGAACGCGTGCGGGTCGTAGTCGGCGAGGAACCGGCTCTCGCCCTCCTCGTGCCTCGGGTCGGCCACGTGCGCCTCCAGTTGTTCTCAAATCGAGTATTTCTCGAACTGAGAGCAACCTAGCACGCGTCCGGTGTCCCGTCCATCCCTTTTCTCCGGAACCCGAAGTCGTGCTGCGGGCCGGGGGAGTGCAGCGACCTCCACGCCGTCGCCGCGCACCAGCCCAGCCCGGCGGCCAGCGCGATCCGCTGCCACAGCCCGTGGAACCCGTCTCCGGCCAGGGCCATCGACAGCGCGAAGGACGCCAGGACGAGGGCGCCCGTGCCCAGGCAGTACCACGCCCACGCGCGCTGTCCGGCGCCGGTCCGCGCGCGCCAGGCCGCCACCAGTGCCGCTCCGGCCAGCGCTGCGTGGAAGGGCAGGACGTTGGCCGTGTGCAGGGTCCCGGCGAGGGTGGGCTCTCCTGCGGTCGCCCCGTCCACGAGGGGGTCGGTGGGAAAGACCCCGGCCACGACCAGGCACGCGCCGGTCAGGGCGGTCAGGAGCGGCAGCGCGCGCGAGCCCCGGCCGGGGGTCAGCGACCGGTGCAGCCCGGCGGAGAAAGCCAGGACCAGCAGGCCGGTGCCGACGAAGTTCGCGGTCTGGACCCAGCCTCTGTCGCCGAGGGCCAGTTCGCTGCCGAAGCGGTGCAGCGGCTCGTAGCCGGGACGCAGCGCCCCCTCCACCAGGAGCACCACGAGGAACAGGGGAGCCGAGAGACCGCAGGCCAGCAGCAGGCGGGTCCGGCGGGGAAGGGGTGCGGAGGGGGTCGGGAACGGGGGCATCGACTCTCCTTAGCGGTGATAAGTCCTTAGCGGCGCTAAAGTACCTTAACGGTGCTAGGCTCCGCTGCCGAGGGGAGGCGGTGGTGAATCGGACGACGATCGTCGACGCGGCGCTGGAACTGCTCGACGAGGCCGGACTGGACGCGCTGACCGTGCGCCGCCTGGCCCAGCGGCTCGACGTCAAGTCGCCCGCGCTCTACTGGCACTTCCGCGGCAAGCAGGAACTCCTGGACGAGGTGGCCGACCGCCTGCGCGCCCTCCAGGACTCGGGTCCCCCGGCACCCGGCGAGGACTGGCCCGCCTGGCTGCGCCGCCGGGCCCGCGAGCGCCGTTCGGTCCTCATGGCCCACCGTGACTCCGCGCGCCTCATGGCGGGCACCCGCATCGGACGCGAGCGGCTCGCCGCCGTCGACGCCGAACTCGCGGTGCTGGTCGGCTTCGGTTTCACACCCGTGCGCGCGGTGCGCGCCGCCACGCTCGTCGACCACTACGTCGTCGGCTCCGTGCTGGAACGGCAGGCCGACCACCGGCGCCACGCCGGGTCCGGCGAGGCGCCGCCGGAGGACCCGGAGCGGACCCTGCCGACCGGGGCAGCGCCCGTTCTGGCCGCCGCGCTGCGCGAGGGCGGCGACCCCGAGGGCGACGCCGCCTTCGAGGAGGGCCTGAGCATGGTGGTCGACGGTGTCGCGGCCGCCCTGGAACGCGATGGCTAGCGTCTGCTCCGCGGCAGCCGCGCCGGGAGGGCGTGTGCCCCCGGGCGGCGTCCGGTCCGCCGCTTCGGGGACCGGCCGTTCGCCGACACGCCCGGGCGGTCCGGGGGCGGAGGTCGGTTCCCGCCGCTAGCATGTGTGCGAACGGACGTTCGAGAAGACAAGGGTGAGGCGTGTGCGCGTGTTGGGGATCGACCCCGGACTGACCCGGTGCGGTGTCGCCGCCGTCGACGGCGCCATCGGCCGACCGCTCACCCTGCTCGGCGCCGACGCCGTGCGCACCAGCCCCGACACCGACCTGCCCCACCGCCTCGTGGGCATCGAGCGCGGCATCGAGGAGTGGCTGGACCGCTACCAGCCCGACGCCGTCGCCGTCGAGCGCGTCTTCGCCCAGCACAACCTCAGCACCGTCATGGGCACCGCCCAGGCCAGCGGCATCGCCCTGGTCTGCGCCGCCCGCCGCGGCCTGCCCGTGGCCATGCACACCCCCAGCGAGGCCAAGGCCGCCATCACCGGCAACGGCCGCGCCGACAAGGCGCAGGTCGGCACCATGGTGGCGCGTATCCTCGGACTCGACGGGCCCCCCAAGCCCGCCGACGCGGCCGACGCCGTCGCCCTGGCCATCTGCCACATCTGGCGCGGCGGGGCCCAGGCCCGCGTCGCCCAGGCCCAGCAGGACTTCGCCCGCAAGGTGGAACTGGCCCGCCGCACCCGCGGCCGCTAGCGCCCCGCCCCCAGGAAGGAGAGGGGCACCCTCCCCGGTGCCCACACCAGATGATCGCGTTCCTCACCGGCCGGGTGGCCGCACGCGGCGCGGGCACCGCCGTCATCGACGTCGGCGGGGTCGGCATGAGTGTGCAGTGCACGCCCTCCGCGCTCTCGCGCCTGCACGTGGGCGAGACCGGGACCGTGGCCACCAGCCTCGTCGTGCGCGAGGAGTCCCTGACCCTGTTCGGGTTCGCCGACGACGACGAGAAGCACCTGTTCGAGCAGCTCCAGACCGCCTCCGGCGTCGGCCCCCGCCTGGCCCTGGCCATGCTCTCGGTCCACAGCCCCTCCAGCCTGCGCCACGCCGTGTCCACCGAGGACACCACCGCCCTCACCCGCGTGCCCGGCATCGGCAAGAAGGGTGCCCAGCGCATCGTCCTGGAACTGCGCGGCAAGCTCGACGCGCCCGTGCTCACCGACGGCACCCTGCCCGGGTCCGAGGCCGCCGCGTCCGGGAGCGAACCCAACGGCGCGTGGCGCGGACAGGTGGTCTCCGGCCTGGTCAACCTCGGCTGGTCGGCCAAGGACGCCGAGGCCGCCGCCTCCGCCGTGGCGACCGAGGCCGAGCACACCGACGACGTCGCCGTCCTGCTGCGCAGCGCCCTGCGCAGGCTCAGCCGCGCCTAGGAACAGGGAGAACCCCCGTGTACGACTTCCACGAGGAAGACGCCCGCGGCCCGGCTCCCGCCGGGCCCCCGCCCTACGAGCGCGACGCGGTCTCGCCCGACGCGGGCACGGACGAGCGCCAGATCGAGGGAGCCCTGCGCCCCCGCGCCCTGGACGAGTTCGTCGGCCAGGAACGCGTGCGCGAACAGCTCTCCCTGGTGCTGCACAGCGCCAAGCGGCGCAACCGGGCGCCCGACCACATCCTGATGTCCGGCGGCCCGGGCCTGGGCAAGACCACCCTGGCCATGATCATCGCCGCCGAGATGGGCGCTCCGCTGCGCATCACCTCGGGCCCGGCCATCGAGCGCTCCGGGGACCTGGCCGCGGTGCTCTCCACCCTCCAGGAGGGCGAGGTGCTCTTCCTGGACGAGATCCACCGGATGGCCCGCCCCGCCGAGGAGATGCTCTACGTCGCGATGGAGGACTTCCGGGTCGACGTCGTGGTCGGCAAGGGGCCCGGCGCCACCGCCATCCCGCTGGACATCGCGCCGTTCACGCTGGTCGGGGCCACCACCCGGGCGGGCATGCTGCCCGCGCCCCTGCGCGACCGCTTCGGGTTCACCGCGCACATGGACTTCTACACCCCCGAGGAGCTGGAGCTGATCCTCCAGCGCTCGGCGGGCCTGCTCGGCGCGCCCCTGGACGCGGACGCCGCCGTGGAGATCGCCGGACGCTCGCGCGGCACCCCCCGGATCGCCAACCGGCTGCTGCGCCGGGTGCGCGACTACGCCGAGGTGCGCGGGGACGGGCGGCTGTCGCTGGCCACCGCCCGGGCCGCCCTCGAACTCTACGAGGTGGACGAACTGGGCATGGACCGGCTGGACCGCGCCATCCTCGACGTGCTCATGAGACGGTTCCGCGGCGGCCCGGTCGGCCTGTCCACGCTGGCGGTGTCGGTGGGGGAGGAGGCCGAGACGGTGGAGACCGTCGCCGAGCCCTTCCTGGTCCGCTCCGGCTTCCTGGCCCGCACCCCGCGCGGCCGGGTGGCCACCCCTCAGGCCTGGGCGCACATGGGGCTCACCCCGCCGCCGGACGCGGCCTTCGGCGCGGCGGCGGCCCACGGTGGCGTCTCCAACGGCACCGCGGGCAACTCCGCTCCCGCGGGCAACCCGGGTAGCAACGGCGCGGCGAGTCCCTGACCGGTGCGTCTGACACGGAGCCCCGATCCGGGCACAATGGGTTCCGGCCGCGCGGACCGGGGACGAACCGTTAACACTCCGATCTCATCCGGTGGGATACCGGTGACCCACGCCACGTAAGCTGGGACGAAACAGCCGATACGGGGCAAGGCTCCGTACGTGTCGTTCGACACCGGTGGAACGAGTTGGCCCTCTGGTGCGTTGTACGTGCCGGACAGGCCCGGACCACGCGGTTCGTGCCGATGCGAAGAAGGTGGCCGTCGCGGCGTCCGATTCCGACAGCCGTCGGCCACACGACGAAACGTCAGGAAGGACGCCCCCGTGCAGGGCCTTTACCACCTCGCTGCCGAAGGAGAGCCCACGGGCGGACTCCTCAGCATGCTGTTCCCGTTCCTGCTGATCCTTGTGGTGTTCTGGCTGCTGTTCTGGCGCCCGGCCCAGAAGCGCCGTCAGCAGGAGACGCAGATGCACAGCGCTCTGGTCCCCGGTGTCGAGGTGATGACCAAGGCCGGTATCTTCGCCACCGTCGTCGAGATCCACGAGCAGGACGTCCTGCTGGAGATCGCCCCCGGGACCCGTATCCGCATGCTCAAGGCCGGTGTCGGCGAGGTCGTCACCCCGGCCGCCGACGACACCCCGGTCGAGGACCGCCCCGACTTCGGCGACGACGACAAGCCCAAGGGCTAGACGTACCTCCTCGGGCCTCCGCTCCCCGCGCGGTGAGCGGACGTTCCGCGCGTCCGACCCCGGTACCGGCCCCCGCGCGGGGGCCGGTACCGCCGTGTCCGGACCGCCGCGGGCCGCCGCCGCGACGCCCCGGAAGGCCCCGGCCACGTCGGCCCCGACAGCACGAGAACCCAGCAGAAGGCCCATCCCACATGCCCGACGAGACCGCCACCGCGGCGCCCGTCCCGAGCCCGGAGCTCATCCGGGCGCACATCCGCGACGTCCCCGACTTCCCGAAGCCCGGCGTCCTGTTCAAGGACATCACGCCGCTGCTCAACCACCGGGAGGCCTTCGCCGCCGCCGTGGAGGGCCTCGCCGCTCCCTTCCGCGCCGCCGGGGTGGACCACGTGGTCGGGCTGGAGGCGCGCGGGTTCATCTTCGGCGCCCCGGTCGCCATGGCGCTGGGCTCCGGCTTCGTCCCCGCGCGCAAAGCCGGGAAACTGCCCTCACGGACCATCGGGCAGGCCTATGATCTGGAGTACGGCACCGCGACCGTCGAGATCCACGCCGACGCGGTCTCCCCGGGCAGCCGTGTGCTGATCGTCGACGACGTCCTCGCCACCGGCGGCACCGGCAGGGCCGCGGTGGACCTGGTCCGCAAGGCGGGTGGTACGGTCGTGGGATTCTCCGTCCTGATGGAGCTCTCCGCGCTCCGGGGACGGGACAGGGTGCCCGACGTGGAGCTGCACACCCTCCTCACGGTCTGATCCGGCCGACCCGCGCCGCGGCCGACGCCCCTCCCCACGGGGGAATGCGCGACGGTCCGTCATCGTTGACGTACTCCACCACCGGGGGTGAGCCCCCGGTGGTCAGTGTCACACCCGCCGCCGGGCGCGGCGGGAGCGGGGAGGCCGAGGTCGTTCCCGCCGGGAACGGCCCCACTAGACTGGTGGGAGAGGGACCGCGGCGGGC
>ANAW01000137.1:0-4224 GCA_000340945.1 Nocardiopsis synnemataformans DSM 44143
CCCCCGCCGCCGGGCGCGGCGGGAGCGGGGAGGCCGAGGTCGTTCCCGCCGGGAACGGCCCCACTAGACTGGTGGGAGAGGTACCGCGGCGGCCACGTCACGACTGGCCCTGATGACACACGTGCACCGGTGGAGCCGGGCGGCGCTGACGGCGCCCGCGCGACCGGACGGATCCGCGGGAGGTAGGCATGCCAAGCGAAGTGGTCTCGACCGGGGCGGTACCGACGGACCAGACGCGGCGGGACGCCTCCCGGGAACCGCGACCGGACGCGCCCCAGGGGCACGCGGACGGTACCGGCGCGCAGGACGCCGCCACAAGACCACAGGGAGACCGGCCGGAGGGCGCCGCGAACGGAGCGGCGCCCTCCGACGTCTCCGGAGCGGGGGCCACGCGGCAGCCGTCCCCCTCCACCACGCCCTCCACGGTGCGAGTACGCAGAAGGCTCGCCCGACTCGGCGCCCAGCGGGGAGTGACGATGAACCCGGTGCTCGAACCACTGATCAAGACAGTGCGGGCCACCCATCCCAAGGTGGACGTGCGGCTGGTCGAGCGCGCCTACGAGATCGCGGCCCACCACCACCGCGACCAGAAGCGCAAGAGCGGCGACCCCTACATCACCCACCCGCTCGCCGTCGCCACGATCCTCGCCGAGCTGGGCATGCAGGAGGCCACCCTGGCCGCCGCCCTCCTGCACGACACCGTCGAGGACACCGAATACTCCCTCGGCGAGCTGCGCTCGGACTTCGGCGACGAGATCGCCGAGCTGGTCGACGGGGTCACCAAGCTCGACAAGGTCAAGTACGGCGAGGCCACCCAGGCCGAGACCGTGCGCAAGATGGTCGTGGCCATGGCCCGCGACATCCGCGTGCTGGTCATCAAGCTGTGCGACCGGCTGCACAACATGCGCACCCTGCGCTACCTGCCCTCCCGCGCCAAACGGGAGAAGAAGGCCCGCGAGACCCTGGAGATCTTCGCCCCCCTCGCCCACCGGCTGGGCATGAACACCATCAAGTGGGAGCTGGAGGACCTGGCCTTCGCCACCCTCTACCCCAAGCGCTTCGACGAGATCGCCCGCCTGGTGTCCGAGCGCGCCCCGCGCCGCGACGTCTACCTCCAGGAGGTCATCGAGGCGGTCTCGGCCGACCTGCGCGAGTCCAAGCTCAAGGCCACCGTGCGCGGGCGGCCCAAGCACTACTACTCGATCTACCAGAAGATGATCGCCCGCAACTGCGGCTTCGACGAGATCTACGACCTCATCGCCGTGCGGGTCCTGGTGGACAGCGTCCGCGACTGCTACGCGGCCCTGGGGACCATCCACGCGCGGTGGAACCCGGTGCCCGGCCGGTTCAAGGACTACATCGCGATGCCCAAGTTCAACATGTACCAGTCGCTGCACACGACGGTCATAGGGCCCTCGGGCAACCCGGTCGAGCTCCAGATCCGCACGCGCGCGATGCACCGGCGCGCCGAGTACGGCATCGCCGCGCACTGGAAGTACAAGGAGGACCGGGGCAGCGGGGGAGAGAGCAAGCCCCGGGGCAGCTCCGACATGCAGTGGCTGCGCCAGCTCATCGACTGGCAGCAGGAGACCAAGGACCCGGGCGAGTTCCTGGAGTCGCTGCGCTTCGACCTGTCGGTGCAGGAGGTGTTCGTCTTCACCCCGGGCGGCGACGTCATCTCGCTGCCCCAGGGCGCCACCGCCGTGGACTTCGCCTACGCCGTGCACACCGAGGTCGGCCACCGCACCGTGGGCGCCCGCATCAACGGCCGCCTGGTGCCGCTGGAGAACGAGCTGCACAACGGCGAGACGGTGGAGATCCTCACCTCCAAGACGCCCGACGCCGGACCCAGCCGGGACTGGATGAACTTCGTCAAGAGCGCCCGGGCCCGCAACAAGATCCGGCACTGGTTCACCAAGGAGCGCCGCGAGGCCGCGATCGAGCAGGGCAAGGACGAGATCGCCAAGGTCATGCGCAAGCAGGAGCTTCCGGTCAAGCGCCTGTTCAGCGGTGAGGCGATCATCGGACTGGCCGGCGACCTGCGCTACCCGGACGTGGAGTCGCTGTACGCGGCCGTGGGGGAGCGCCAGATCAGCGCCCAGCACGTGGTCGGCAAGCTCGTCGACTCCATGGGCGGCCTGGAGAGCCACACCGAGGACATCGCCGAGTCGGCGCTGCCCACCAAGGCGGCCACCCGCCAGCGCCAGCACGGCAACCCGGGCGTGGTCGTGGAGGGCGACGCCGACGTGTGGGCGCGCCTGTCCAAGTGCTGTACGCCTGTGCCGGGCGACGAGATCGTCGGCTTCGTGACGCGCGGCAACGGTGTGTCGGTGCACCGCCGGGACTGCGTGAACACCGCGACGCTGGACACCGACCGCATGGTCAAGGTGGAGTGGTCGCCCACCGAGGACTCGATGTTCCTGGTGGCGCTGCACGTGGAGGCCCTGGACCGGTCCCGGCTGCTGTCGGACATCACGCGGGTGCTGAGCGACCAGCACGTCAACATCCTGTCCGCGACCGTCCAGACCAGCCGCGACCGCGTGGCGCAGAGCCGCTTCACCTTCGAGATGGCCGATCCCGCCCACCTGGGCAGCGTGCTGCGCGCGGTGCGGGGCGTGGACGGCGTCTACGACGTCTTCCGCGTCCGCAACTGACTCCGCCGGACGGCGGGGGGAGAGGCCTCGGGTACGGCGGGTACGGCGGTCCCGTCCCGGCAGCGGGTCCGGGGCCGCGCGGACACGACCGGGCCGGGCACGGCCGGGACCACGCGCGCGTCGCGGGCTCCGGGCGCCCGCGCGGGGAGCCCGGCGCCCGCGCGCACCGGTCAGATGCGGATCGTGGTCGAGCGCACGATCTCGAACACCGGGTGGCGGTCGGCCTCGGCCGCGAACGCCTCCTCGGGGGCGTCCGGCGGCGTCTCGAAGTACAGGCCCACCACGGCGGACCGCGGGTGGTCCAGGTACTCCTTGAGCAGCGGGGCGGCCTCCTCGGCCCCCAGTTCGCGCACGCTGATCAGCTCGATCCAGCCGCCCTGGCGCAGTGTCGCGAAGCCGTCCCCGCGCAGGTTGCGGACCCAGTCCACCTCCCCGTAGGGGGAGACCAGGAACCGTCCGCGGTCGCTGTCCAGCACACTGAGCGGGATGGTGCGCAGGAAGCCCGACTTGCGCCCACGCGTGGTGAGCAGGTGCAACTCGGGCAGGCACACCCCGTACTTGACGAAGCCGCTGACGACGGCGTTGGCGGTCCGCCGCAGCCCCGTCATCTCGAACCGCTTCGTCGGCTCGTTCCCCATCTCGGCAACTCCCTCGCTCGGCTGCTCCCCATTCTGGTGGCTGCGCGCACCCGGCGGCACCGGGGGAGGCGCACATCCCACGGCGAGTCCCCGCCGACCGGCCCGGACACGGACCGAAGCCGGGGGCCGGCCAGGAGCGGTTCACCGGAAGGCGGAGATCCCCGTCACCGACTGGCCGATGCTGAGCGCGTGGATCTCCTCGGTGCCCTCGTAGGTGGCGACCGTCTCCAGGTTCACCATGTGCCGCATCACCGGGTACTCCAGGGTGATGCCATTGGCGCCGTGCACCGAGCGCGCCGCCGCGGCCACCCGCTGGGCGGCCGCCACGCACGAGAGCTTGCCGAAGCTCACGTGGTTGTGGTGGCACCGGCCCTCGTCCTTCAGGCGCCCGATCCGCAGCGCGGTCATGGCCGCCTGGTTGACGTCCACCACCATGTCGGCGAGCTTGCGCTGGGTCAGCTGGAACCCGGCGATCGGCTGGCCGAACTGCTCGCGGCTCAGCGCGTACTCCAGGGCCGCCTCGTAGCAGGCGCGCGCGGCGCCGGACGCGCCCCACACGATGCCGTAGCGGGCCTCGTTCAGGCACGACAGCGGCGAGCCCAGGCCGCGCGACTCCGGCAGCACCGCGTCGGCGGGCAGCCGCACGCCCTCCAGCACCAGTTCGGAGGTGATGGACGCGCGCAGCGACAGCTTGCGGTGGATGACGTTGGCCGAGAACCCGGGCGTGTCGGCGGGCACCACGAACCCGCGCACGCCCTCGTCGGTGGCGGCCCACACCACGGCCACGTCGGCGACCGAGCCGTTGGTGATCCACATCTTGGTGCCGTCGAGCACCCAGTCCGACCCGTCCCTGCGGGCGCGGGTGCGCATCGAACCCGGGTCGGAGCCGGAGTCAAGAGCATGGTGGCCACGGGCGCGCTCTTCGCCGCGCT
>ANAW01000138.1:0-4291 GCA_000340945.1 Nocardiopsis synnemataformans DSM 44143
TCGGAGCCGAACTTGTGGATGGCCGCCATCGCCAGCGAGCCCTGCACCGACACGAAGCTGCGCAGGCCCGAGTCGACGGCCTCCAGCTCGCGGCAGGCCAGGCCGTAGGCGACCGCGCTGGAGCCGCCGCAGCCGTACCCCTCCAGGTGCATGCCCAGCACCCCGAGGGAGCCGAAGGCCCTGGCCAGCCCGCGCGGGTCGGGCAGGGTCCCCGCGTCGAACCACTCGGCCACGTTCGGCGCCAGCTCGCGCGCGGCGAAGTCGCGCACGGCGTCGCGGACGTCGCGCTCGGTGTCGGACAGGTCGGCGTCCACGGCCAGGAAGTCGCGCGGGTCCGGGGCGGCGGGCTTGCGGGAGTCGCTCATGGTGGGGTGTCCCTTCGTGGTGCTGACGGCCGGTGCGGCCGTGCGGGAGATGGACGGTGTCTCCGCGTCGGGCTCGGGGCCCGCGCGGGAGGAGGACGGTTGTCTCGGGTGCGGATGCGGATGCGGACCCGGGAGGAGGACGGGCGGTTGTCTCCGGGCCGGATGCGGGCCCCGGGCGGACTCTGCGGTGCGGCTGGACGGCACGGCCGTGCGCCGGGGCCGTGCCGGTCCGGTGCGCGAACCGCCGGTGTCAGGTCGGGTCGGGCTGCTGGACGGCGCCGCGCGCGACCATCGCGTCCACGCTGGCCCCGTCCACGCCGAGTTCGGCCAGGATCCGCCGGGAGTGCTGCCCCAGCAGCGGCGGCGCGGTGAGCGGCGGCGGCGTGCCCTCCAGGCGGAACCCCGCGCGGACCTGTTCGAGCAGCCCGGCGGTGGGGTGCTCCACGGTGCGCAGGACGTCGTCGCCGCTGGCGTCGGCGGTGCGCAGCGCGTCGAGGACCCCGCGCACCCGCCCCACCGGTACCCCGGCCCCCACCAGCAGTTCCATCCAGTGGTCGGCGGGCCGGGAGCGCAGGGTCGCCGACAGTTCGCCGACCAGCTCCTCCCGGTGCGCAACCCGGCCGGGGTTGGTGGCGTAGCGCGGGTCCGCGCCCAGGTCGGGCCGGTCCAGGGCCGCGCACAGCCGCTGGTAGAGGGCGTCGTTCCCGGCGGCGACGACGATCTCGGCGTCCGCCGTCGGAAAGGCCTGGTAGGGCACGATCGTGGTGTGCGCGTTGCCGACCCGGGCGGGCTCGGCCCCCGTCACCAGGGCCTGTTGGGTGAGGTTGACCAGGCCGGAGAGGGTGGAGTTGATCAGCGACACGCTGATGTTCTCCCCGCGCCCGGTGACGCGGGCCCGCATGAGCGCGCCCAGGACGCCCACGGCGGCGTTGAGCCCGGTGAGCACGTCGGTCAGGGCCACGCCCACCTTGCTCGCCGATCCTCCGGCGGGCCCGGTGGTGGCCATGAGCCCGCTCTCGGCCTGCACCACGATGTCGAAGCCGGGGCGCGTCGCGGGCTCGTGCTCGGGCCCGAAACCGCTCACCGAGCAGTACACGACGGCCGGGTTGCGGGCGCTGACGGCCTCGTAGCCGAGTCCGAGCCGGTCGATCACCCCGGGCCGGAAGTTCTGGATGACCACGTCGGAGGCCGCACACAGCTCCTGGACCGCGGCCAGGCCCTCGGGGTCCTTCAGGTCCACGGCCAGGCTGCGCTTGTTGCGGTTCACCGACAGGAAGTAGGCGGCCTCGCCGTGCCCCTCGGGCCCGGCCTCCCCGGCCCAGGGCGGGCCCCAGGAGCGGGTGTCGTCGCCGCGCCCGGGCTGTTCCACCTTGACCACCTCGGCGCCCATGTCGGCGAGCAGCATGGTGGCGTAGGGGCCCGCCAGCACGCGGGACAGGTCGGCGACGCGCACGCCCGCCAGCGGCAGCGGCGCGGTCCCGGCCCCGGCGCCGGTCCCGGGCCCGGCCGCGGTTTCCGCCCCGGCGCCGGCCCCGGCTCCGGTGTGGGCCCCGTTCCCGGAGAGGTCGTCGGTCACGACAGCGCCTCCTCCCCGCCCTCGGGGTCCCCGGGCAACTGGTCGCCCTCCCGGAGCTGGCCGTAGGTCTCCAGGCAGCGCCGCAGGGCGGTGGTCAGCGCGGCGCCGGACTGGCCCGCGTACCGGGTCTGCACCCGCCGCACCAGTTCGGCGACGTCCTCGGTCACCGACGCACCCTCGACCAATGCGCGGAAGAAGTCCCTGGCCAGCTCGGTGAGCAGGGTGGTGTCCGCGGCGACGACGCGCCCGTCGGCGGTGTCCACGGCCAGCACGACGCCGAGCCGCTGGTACTGGGAGTGGCTCCCCCCCCCCNGTCGGGGAGGCGGGCGTAGCCGGACACCAGGACGACCCTGGGGTTGCGGAAGACCTGCTGGATACGGTCGTCGCCGTACAAGGTGGACACCTCTCGCTCACGGGCACGCGAAAACTCCGATGCTCTGGAGTCTCGCGCCTGGAGGGCGGCCGGGGGAAACCGGACACCCGCGGCGTGAGGGCAGGCAGGCACAAGTATGTCCCCACCGCGCGCGCCGCTGTCAAGCGGGGCGGTGGTCCGGGCCACATCCCGTCCCCCTGCCGTGCGCCGGACGGCTGTGTTAGTCTGCCTCGCAGGTCACGAGTACCAGCGTCAAGCCCCGGCTAGCTGGTCGGCAACCCTCCTACCGCGGTGGGGTGCCCCGGGTGAGGACCAGGTCCCGACACGACCGTGTCGGACAAGCGCGGACCCCTGAGGCGTTGCCGGAGTGACATCTCCGCGGGTCCCACGACCCGCAGGAGAGGTGCCTTCATGACCACTGCCGTTTCCGACCACGCCGCCCGTTGCGCCGCGCCCCCCGCCGACACCGCCGCGTGCACCGTCGTCACCTCCGACGAGGGCGTCCCCCTGGTCACCGGCGAACGCGTCGAGTACGCCAACTTCGACTACGCGGCCAGCGCCCCGTGTCTGACCCCGGTGGCCGAGGCCCTGTCCGCGGCGCTGCCCTACTACGCCAGCGTGCACCGCGGCGCGGGCCACCACTCCCAGGTCAGCACCGACGCCTACGAGCGCGCCCGCCGCAGCGTCGCCCGCTTCGTGGGCGTGCGTTCGCGGCCCGCCGACGCCGTGGTGTTCGTGCGCGGCACCACCGACGCCCTCAACCTGCTGGCCCGCTCGGTGCCCGAGGGCTGCACGGTGGTCGTGTTCGAGTCCGAGCACCACGCCAGCCTGCTGCCCTGGGAGCACCCCGCCGCCCGGGCCGGACGGGTGGTGCGCCTGCCGCTGCCCGCCTCCCCGGAGGACGCGGTGGAGGCCGCCCGCTCCGCGCTGCGCGGGGCCCCCGAGGGCCCGCGCCTGCTGTGCGTGACCGCCGCCTCCAACGTCACCGGCGAGATCTGGCCGGTGGAGGAACTGGTGGAGGCCGCCCACGCCGAGGACGCGCGCGTGGTCGTGGACGCCGCCCAGTACGTGCCGCACCTGCCCTTCAGCCTGGAGGCGACCGGCGCCGACTACGTCGCCCTGTCCGCCCACAAGCTCTACGCCCCCTTCGGCTCCGGGGTGCTGGCCGGTCGCGCCGACTGGCTGCGCGAGGCCACGCCCTACCTGTCCGGCGGCGGGGCCACGCGGCTGGTCACCGAGCACGACGTGGTGTGGAACGACCTGCCCGCGCGGCACGAGGCGGGCAGCCCCAACGTGCTGGGCGCCGTGGCGCTGGCCGCCGCCTGCGACGCCCTCGCCCCCGCCGCCCAGGAACTCCTGCACGTCCGCGAGTCGGCGCTGCTGGAGCGGCTGCGCGCGGGGCTGGCGGAGATCGACGGCGTCACCGAGCTGACCCTGTGGGGCGGGGAGCACCCGCGGGTGGGCATCGTGTCGTTCACTGTGGACGGCCTGCCCGCCGACCTGCTGGCCGCCGCCCTGTCCGCCGAGTACGGGATCGGGGTGCGCGACGGACTGTTCTGTGCCCACCCGCTCACCCGGCACCTGCTGCCCCGGGGCCACAGCCAGGCGGTGCGGGCGAGCCTGGGGGTGGGCACCACGCGGGAGCACGTGGACCGCCTCGTCGGCGCGGTCGCCGAACTCGTGGCCCGCGGACCGCGCTGGGAGTACGCCGACTGCGACGGCCGCCTCGCCCCGGTGCCCGACCCCGCTCGGGTGCTCTGACGGGAGCCCCGGACGGAGTCGCCTGGCCGACCCCCTGAGGCGGCGGTCGCAGCGGTCCCCGTTCCGGTGAGGAGAAGGGCGCGACGGAAGCGGCGGTGAGGCCGCGCCGCGGTGCGGAGCGGTGGGCGTCAGCGGCCGTTCCGGCCCGGTCGGAGGCGCTGCGGTGTGCGTGGTCGGCTTTCCCCGGTGCGGCGGTGCGGCGGTGCGGCGGTGCGG
>ANAW01000139.1:0-7226 GCA_000340945.1 Nocardiopsis synnemataformans DSM 44143
ACCCCGGGAGCAGCCGTGTCCGACGACCCCTACCGCATCGACGCCCCGACCACCGGAGCCCCGTCGGCCTCCGTTCCGCAACCGCCCCCCGCGCCCTCCCGACCCCGGCGCACACCCGCCCGCAGGGCCCTCCTGGCCCTGCTCGGCGTCGTCTTCGCCGGGACCGCCGCGGCCAACGGCACCCTGTCCCTGCTCGGCCACGAACTGGTCGGGTCGGTCTTCGGGCTCGCCGCGCTGGTCTCGCTGACCGCGCTGATCGTCCTGGCCCGCAGGGGCGACCGGTGAGCGGCGCGAGCGGGGCGGCCACCGCCCCGGCCTTCACCGCACCGGATTCCGCCGGTTCGGACGCCGACGGCGAGGCCGTCCGGCTCACCGACGTCCACCGCGTCTACTCCGACGGCGAGGGCGCCGTCTCGGCGCTGGCCGGGGTGTCGCTGCGGGTTCCCCGGGGTTCGTTCCTCGCCGTCATGGGGCCTTCCGGGTCGGGCAAGAGCACCCTGCTCAACTGCGCGTCCGGCATGGACCGGCCCACCTCGGGCTCGGTGGTGGTGGGCGGCACCGACATCAGCGCCCTGCGCGAGCCCCGGCGCACCGAGTTCCGCCGCGAGCGGGTCGGCTTCGTGTTCCAGTCCTACAACCTGATGCCCACCCTCACCGCGGAGGAGAACATCACCCTGCCGCTGCGCCTGGCCGGACGGACCCCTGACCAGGGCTGGCTGCGCGCGCTCGTCGGCCGGGTGGGTGTGGGGCAGCGTCTGCGCCACCGGCCCACGGAGCTCTCCGGCGGCCAGCAGCAGCGGATCGCGATCGTGCGCGCCCTGGCCTCCCGCCCCGACATCGTCTTCGCCGACGAACCCACCGGAGCGCTCGACGGCGCGACCGCCGACAGCGTCCTGGGCCTGTTGCGGGAGGTCGTGGACGAGCTCGGCCAGACCGTGGTCATGGTGACCCACGACCCCAAGGCCGCCGCCCGGGCCCACGCCACCGCGGTCATGGCCGACGGCCGCCTCGCCGACGTCCTGCACGCCCCCTCCGCGGCCGACCTGGCCGGACGCCTGGCCTCCCTGGAGACGGCCGGGGCGGAGGCGGACCAGTGACGGCGACCCCCGACCCGGATCCGTTCTCCGCACCGGGCCCCGCTTTCGGCCCGAGTCCCGACGCTGGCTCCGGTCCCGCCTCCGGTCCGGGTCCGACCCCCGACCCCGTCGCGCCCCCCGTCGGCGGCCGGGGCCCCCTCGCGCTCAAGCTGGCGCGCGGCCGCGCCGGGGTGCTGGCCGCGGTCGCCGTCGCCGTCCTGGGCGGATCGGCGTTCGTCACCGTCGGCGGCGTGCTGGCCGACACCGGGGTGCGCTCGTCGGTCCCCGCCGAACGCCTCCGGGGGGCGGACGCCGTGGTCACCGCGCCCCAGACGGTCGAGCAGGCCGAGGACCTGGACCTGCCCCTGCCCGAGCGGGCCGGACTGCCCGAGGAGCTCACCGCCCGGCTGGCCGCCCTGCCCGAGGTCGGCACCGCCGTCGGCGACGTCGGGTTCCCGGCCGCCGTGCACACCGAGGCTGGGGTCGCCACGGGAGCCGACCCCCGCACCACCGGCCACGGGTGGTCCTCCGCCGCGCTGCTGGAGGACGCCTCCCTGGAGGGGGAGGCGCCACGGGGACCGGGGGAGGTGGTCCTGGACGCCGCCACGGCCGCCGCCGCTGGCGCCGGTGTCGGCGACCGGGTGCGGGTGACCGCGGCGGGGAGCACCGGCGACCACCGGCTCTCCGGGGTGCTGGACACCGGCGCCACCGTGGTCCTGTTCGCCGACGACACCGCCGCCGACCTGGCCGGACGCGCCGAAGGCCCCCGCGAGGGCACCGTGGACCTGGTGGCCTTGCGGGCCGCACCCGACGTGTCGGAGCAGCGGCTCACCGAGGCTGTGGAGGAGGCCCTGGCGGGCGAGGACGCGCTCGTGCGGACCGGGGACCGGATCGGCGACGCCGAGTCCCCGGCCGCCGGAGCCGCACGCCGTGTCCTGGTCGCGGTGGCCGGTTCGCTCGGCGGCGTCCTGGTGATGACCATCGGCCTGACCGTCGCCGGAGCGCTGTCGGTCTCCGTGGCCGCCCAGCGCCGCGACCTGGCGCTGCTGCGGGCCGTGGGCGCCACGCCCCGGCAGGTCCGCCGCCTGGTCGCCGTCCCCAACCTCCTGGTCACCCTGGCGGCCCTGCCGTTCGGCGTGGGCGGGGGCTACCTGCTGGCGGGGGCCGCGCTGGACTGGTTCGCGTCCCTGGGCTTCGTCCCGCCGGGCCTGCCGCCGGTGCTCGGACCGCTGCCCGCCCTGGCCACGGTCGTGCTGATGGTGCTCGCCGTGTGGCTGGCCTCGCTGGCCGCGGTCGGCCGGACCGCGGCCGCGCCGCCCACCGACGCGCTGGGCGAGGCCGTNCCGAGCCGCGCGTCCCCGGCCGGGCGCGGACCCGGACGGGGGCGGTGCTGCTCCTGGCCTCGGTGGCGGCGTCGGTTCCGGCGCTGGTACTGGGCAACGAGATGGCCGCGGTCGGCCCGGCCTCGGCCAGCCTGCTCGCGGTGATCGGACTGGCCCTGGTCGGCCCCGCCCTGCTGCGGGCCGTGAGCGGGGCGCTCGGCCGCCTCCTGCCCGCGCGCTCCTCCGCCCTGACCTGGCTGGCGGTGCGCAACCTGCACGGCCACTCCCACCGGGTGGCGGGCGCGGTCAGCGCGCTGGCGATGCTGGTGGCCTTCGCCCTCAGCCAGGGCTACGTCAACACCACGCTGCTGACCGCGCAGACGGAGCAGCGCGAGGAAGGCGAACTGGCCGCGGGCACGCTGACCGCGCCCGCGCTCGGCGGGCTTCCGCGGGGGCTGGCCGAGTCCGTGCGGCAGGACCCGTCCGTCGCCGCGGCCGTCACCGCCACGCCGACCACCCTCGTGTGGACCACCGAGATGCCGTTCGAGGAGGGGGTGCTGCACCAGGAGGTACCCGCTCTGGTCCTGGGGCCGGACGCCCCGGAGGTCGTCGACGTGGGCGTCACCGAGGGCGACCTGGGCGCGCTGACCGGCGACACCGTCGCGCTGGGCGCGCAGACCGCGCGCTTCCTCGGCGCGGAGCCGGGGCGGTCGGTGACGTTCCGGATGGGGGACGGAACTGAGGTCAGCGCCGAGGTGGTCGCGCTGTACGAGCGCGAACTCGGCTTCGGCCAGGCCCTGGTCTCGCGGGACCTGGCCAGGGGGCACCTGACCGGCGACTTGGCCGCCGAACTGCGGGTGCTCGCCGAACCCGGGCGGGAGTCCGAGGTCCGCGAGGCCCTCGACGGCCTGGCCTCGGCCCACCCGGGAGTGGAGGCCGCCGACGCCGCCCCGGACGCGGCCGGGTCCGGGCTCGCGGCGAACACGGTGCTCAACCTCGTGGTGCTGCTCTGCCTGGCGGGGTACGTGCTGCTCTCGGTGGCCAACCGCCTGTCCGCCCAGACCCTGCGCCGCCGCGCGGAGACGGACGCGCTGCGCGCCGTGGGCATGACCCCGGCGCAGGTCCGGTCGCTGCTGCGCAGGGAGGCCGCCCTGATCGCGGTCGGTGCGGTCGTCGCCGGTGTCCTGGCCTCGGCGGTCCCGCTCGCCTTCGCGGGGATGGGGCTCCTGGGGCGTCCGTGGCCCGGCGGCCCGTTCTGGCTGCTGCCCGCGACCGTGCTGGTGGTCGCGGTGGTGTCCTGGCTGTGCGCGGAGCTCCCCGCCAGGAGGCTGACCGCCGACCGCTAGCGCGGGGGACCTGACGAGCGCCCTCCGACGGGGGACGGTTTCCGTGGTGGAGGGCCCGGCCCTCCACCACGGGCCAGCGTCCCGGAACGGATGCCCGGTGGCCGGGCGGGGCCCTGACCACCGGGCAAGGCCGTTTCCTGGGAAACGGAGGAAAGCGTGCTTTCCGGGCCCGTTCGGCCGTGTCGCACGAGCTTTCCCGGGGGCGCACGGCGGTGACCTGCTGGAATCGCGGAGGAGCGGGGTGTGATGCTCCCTCCCCCTCCGCGGCGCCGGGTTCGTTCACCAGAAACACTTGCGTCTCAAGAACCCTCAAAGGGCGAAATAGGGCACATACCACCCATGTGTGTGCCGAGGATCACTTTCACAGGGGGTACCATCGGGCCCTGACGGCATGGCGCGACGCTGTCCGGGCCCGACCGGCCCGCCCCGCCGAGCGTCTGCCTCCCGCGAGCGAACCGGCTGGGGGAGCGTGAACGTGACCAACGTCCGAGGGCCCAAGACAGGTCGGCTCACGGCCGTGTTCCGCGGACGGGGATCCGTACCCGTCCCCGGCCAGCGGTCCGGTGTGGTCGACCTCGGCTCCCGCACGGGCGGGCGTCCCGACCCCCGGCACGCCGAGCACACCCGCCTGCACCAGGCCTTCCTGGGACGCGCGGTCGACTACCTGTCCGCCGACGCGGGCGTGCGCCAGTTCGTCGACTGGGGGTGCCCGGTGCCCGGAACCGCCGAGCGCGTGCACGCCGCCGCCCCCGACGCCTCGGTCGTCCACGTCGCCCCGCACGGCGCGGCGGGCATGCTCTCCACCGCCGGGGCCTCCGTGCTCTCCGGCGACGGGTCCGGCACGGACACACTCCTGCGCCGCCTCGCCACCTCCGGGCTCGTCGACTTCGACGAGCCCGTCGCCGTCCTGATGACCCGCCCCTTCACCGCGGACGACCCGCCCGCCGGGATCGACGGCCTGCACGCCCTCATGCGCGGGGGCGGCTACCTCGCGCTCACCTCCCCGGCGCCCCGCGCCGCGGTGGAGCGCGCCTTCGCCCCCTTCCAGCCGATCGCCCCCGGGGTGGCCGACCTGCGGTGGTGGCCCTACCCTGACGAGGACGTGTCCGACCCGGGCACCGGCGTCCTCGCGGGGCTGGCCCGCGCGCCCGGCCGTGGAAGGGGCGTTCGCGCGTGGCGGTGAACTGGACCGGAGAGGTCCTGGCGCAGTTGCGGTTCTACTGGGACTTCTCCCTGTGGCCCCGCCTGGAGGGGCTCACCGACGAGGAGTTCCACTGGACGCCGGTGCCCGGCGCCTGGACCGTGCGCGAGGGGCCGGACGGACGCCACCGGCCCGACACGGCCGTCCCCGAACCCGAACCGCCGCCGGTGACCACCATCGCCTGGCGGCTCGGGCACATCGTGGTCGAGGTCCTGGAGACCCGCGTCAACTGGCACTTCGGCGACCGCACCGCCACGCGGGAGAACGCCGACTGGCCCGCGACCGCCGCCGAGGCCCGGCAGCGGCTGCGCCACGCCTACACGGCCTGGACCGCGCACGTCCAGGAGCTGGACGAGAGCGGCCTGGCCGCGCCGGTGCGCGGCGCCGAGGCGCCCCAGTGGGAGGACTTCCCGATGGTCGCCCTCGTGCTCCACGTCAACCGGGAGGTCATCCACCACGCGGCGGAGGTGGCCGCGCTGCGCGACCTGTACCGCGCGGAGTACGGCCGCTGAGCCGCCCCACCCGCCGTGATCTTGTACTTATAGCGAGGTTCGAGCGCCCAAACTCGCTATAAGTACAAGATCACCGCAGGTCAGGGCCACTTGAGCCGCACCGGTAACACTTCCGGCCGGGTGCGCCTAGACCACGTGCAGCGGGTCCACCCGCACCTGCGCCAGGTGCTCGTCGCGGCGCGCGCTGCGCGCCGAGGCCGCCACCTTGAGCGAGCGGGACAGCGCGCCCACCCCGCCCCGGGGCACCCGCAGCAGCGCGCGCTCCGTGGGGTGGGTGCCGTCCGGGCCGACCGCCCGGTCCGCGCCCACCGGCACCGGCCCCAGGAGTTCGGTGCCCCCGGGCAGCTCGATCTGGTCGAGCAGTTCGCGCACGTGCTCGGGGGCGCCGGTGACCGAGGCCATCGCCACCGCGGGAGGGAACCCCAGTTCGCGGCGCTCGGCCAGCTCGCGCTCGGCGAAGCCCGCCGGGTCCCAGCGCACGAACGACTGCACCACCGGCAGCGAGACGTCGGCCGACACCACCACCGTGCCGCCCGGCCGCACCAGGGCCCCCGCGTTCAGCCAGCGCCGCAGCGCCTCCTCCGAGGCGCGCAGGTCCATCCGGTTGAGCAGCGCCCAGCCGTCCAGCAGGACCGCGGCCGCGTACCCGTTCTCGGCCACCGGTTCGGCCCCCGGGGTGGCCACCACCAGCGACGGCGCGTCCGCCACCCGCGACAGCACGTCCTCGCGGCCCGAGGTGCGCACGGTCAGCGAGGGGAACGCGCGGCCCAGCTCCTCGGCGGTGCGGCGGGCGCCCACCACCACGGCGCGCATGCGGGTGACGCCGCACTCCGGGCACGCCCACTGACCGGCGACCCGGCCGCACCAGCCGCACGAGGGCATGGCGTGCGAACCGCGCACGGCCAGCGGACCCCGGCAGGAGTCGCAGCGCGCGGGTTCGCGGCACCCGGCGCAGGCCAGCGTGTTGAGGTAGCCCCGGCGCGGGACCTGGAAGAGCACCGGGCCGGTCCGGGCGGCCTCGCGGGCCGCGCGCAGGGCCACGCTCGGCATCCGCGCCGACCGCGCCGCCTCGTCGCGGGCCAGCTCCCGGTCGTCCCCGGCCGCCCGGACCACGGGCGCGCGGCGGCGCAGGGTCGCCCGGTCGGCGGCCAGCGGGTGCGCCCACCCCGACTCCACCAGCAGCTGGGCGTCGGTGGTGCGCGTGTGCCCGCCGATCAGGGCACCGGCCCCGGCGCGGTGCGCGCGCATCGACAGCACCGTGCGCGCGTGAGGGTAGGGGGCGTGCGGGTCGGCGTGCACGTCGTCGCCGTCGTCCCACAGCACCACCAGCCCCAGGTCCCGCACGGGCGCGAACACCGCCGCGCGCGTGCCGACCACGACCCTGACCCCGCCGCGCAGCACCGACAGCCAGCGCCGGTAGCGCTCGGCCGGTCCGAGGTCGGCGGTGAGCGCCACGTACCGGCCCTCGCCCAGGCGCTGTTCCAGGGCGTGGTCGACGGCCTGCACGTCGCGGCCGTCGGGCACCACGACCACGGTGCCGCGCCCGGCGGCCAGCGTCTCCCCGGCGGCGACCGCCACCGCGTCCGCCCAGTCGGTGCCGGGCAGGGCGTTCCACACCGCGCGGGCGGGCTGTCCCGCGCGCAGCGCGCGCAGGAAGGAGGGGCCCTCGGGGTAGTCCGTCCAGGGGCCGGGCTCGGGGTCGGGACCCGCCTCGGTGGCATCCTGTGTCACCGCCGTACCGGGGGTCGCGTCCGCCACGGTTACGGACA
>ANAW01000140.1:0-3607 GCA_000340945.1 Nocardiopsis synnemataformans DSM 44143
CGTAGCGGTCGGCGACCGCGCGGGCCAGCGCCAGGATCTCGGGGGTGAGCACGGGCTCGGGGGAGACGACCGCCTCCAGGTACGCCAGCCGCCCCGAGAACTCCGAGGTCTCCACCCGCTCGGCCAGGAAACCGCCCAGCTGGCGGTTGTTGAACCGCACCTTCACCCGGCAGCCGGGCACCGCCGCCTCGTCCATGTCGGCGGGCACCCGGTAGTCGAAGTACCGGTCCAGGTGGGGCAGCGGGGTGTCCACGACCACGCGCGCGACGGGCAGCCGCTCGGCGGGCCCGCGTGGGGCCGGGCGGCGGGACCTGCTTGCCGCCCGAGCCGTGGCCTTCTCCTGTTCCGGAAGGTCGAAGAGGACCCCGTCGGGCTGACCGGGCTGCGCTGTCATCCCACTCTGTCTACCAGAACCGTGCGACACCGCCCCGCGCACCGGGCGGCGCGGCCCGGCGCCACTGGTAGAACTGGGGAACCGACAGACCGCGGTGGAGGGGAACCCACGTTGAAGCTTGTCTTTGCCGGAACACCGCAGGTGGCGGTACCGTCCCTGCGCGCACTGATCGACTCCGGCCACGAGGTCGCCGCCGTGGTCACCCGCCCCGACGCCCGCTCCGGGCGCGGCCGGAAGGTCTCCGCCAGCCCGGTCGGCGAACTCGCCGAGAGCGAGGGCATCGAGGTCCTCAAGCCCGCCAAGGCGGGCGACCCCGAGTTCCTGGAGCGCCTGGCGCGGATCGCCCCCGACTGCTGCCCCGTCGTCGCCTACGGAGCCCTGCTGCCCCAGTCCGCGCTCGACATCCCCCGCCACGGCTGGGTCAACCTGCACTTCTCCCTGCTGCCCGCCTGGCGCGGCGCCGCCCCCGTCCAGCACGCGGTCCTGCACGGCGACGACATCACCGGCGCGTCCACCTTCCGGATCGTCAAGGAACTCGACGCCGGTCCCGTCTACGGCACCCTCACCGAGACCGTGCGCCCCACCGACACCAGCGGCGAACTCCTGGAACGGCTCTCCGTCTCCGGCGCCGAACTCCTCCTGCGCACGGTCGACGGCATCGCCGCCGACCGGCTCAACCCGGTCGAGCAGCCCGCCGACGGGGTCTCCTACGCGTCCAAGCTCACCCCCGAGGACGCCGAACTCGACTTCACCACCCCCGCCCTGCGCGTGGACCGCACGGCCCGCGCCTGCACCCCCGCGCCGGGCGCCTGGACCACCTTCCGCGGCGGCCGCCTCAAGGTGGGCCCGGTCGCCCCCCTCACCGACGCCGACACACCCGCGCTCGACCCCGGCCAGCTGCACGCCGACAAGAAGCGGGTCCTGGTCGGGACCGCCACCCACCCGGTCGTCCTGGGCGAGGTGCAGCCGCAGGGCAAGCGCGCCATGGCCGCGGTCGACTGGGCGCGCGGCGTGCGTCCCGGCGACGAGGACCGCCTGGGGCGCTGAGCTGCCGTAGTCTCGACCTGGCGGGTGAACCCGCCGGTCCCGTCCCCGGTTTGTTGAGGCAGCACACGTTGAGCGAGCAGTCCCGATCCCCGTACCGCCGTCCCCGCCGCGGCGGGAAGCCCGCGCAGGGCGGCGGCCGGGGCGGGGACGGACAGTCCCCGCCCCGCGACCCCTCCCGCCGCGTCGCCTACGACGTGCTGCGCGCGGTCGGCCAGCGCGACGCCTACGCCAACCTGCTGCTGCCCGCCCTGCTCGGCGAACGCGGCATCAGCGGCCGCGACGCGGCCCTGGCCACCGAGCTGACCTACGGGACCCTGCGCCTCCAGGGCACCTACGACGCGATCCTGGAGGCCTGCGTGGACCGCACGCTCGCCTCCGTGGACACCGAGGCGCTGCCGCTGCTGCGCCTGGGCGCCCACCAGCTCCTGTCCACCAAGATCCCGCCGCACGCCGCGGTCAGCGCCACCGTGGACCTGGCGCGCAGGGTCGTGGGCCACCACCGGGGCCGGTTCGTCAACGCCGTCCTGCGCAGGGTGTCCGCCCGCGACCTGGACGCGTGGACGGCCGTGATCGCCCCCGACCGCGCCACCGACCCCAGCGGGTACCTGTCGGTCGTGCACAGCCACCCGCGCTGGATCGTCAAGGAGCTGGCCCGGGCGCTGGGGGAGCGGTCCGCCGGCGGACTGGTCGAGACCGAGCGCCTGCTCGCCGCGCACAACGAGCGCCCCCGCGTGACCCTCGTGGCCAAGCCGGGCCGCTCCACCGTCGCCGACCTGGTGGCCTCCGGCGCGGAGGAGGCCCGCTACTCGCCGTTCGCCGCCTACCTGCCCGAGGGCGACCCGGCGGCGATCCGCGAGGTGCACCAGAACCGGGCCGCGGTGCAGGACGAGGCCAGCCAGCTGGTCGCCCTCGCCCTGTCCAGGGTGGACGCCCACGGCGACGACGCGCGCTGGCTCGACATGTGCGCGGGCCCGGGCGGCAAGGCCGGTCTGCTGGCCTCCCTGGCAGGACAGCGCGACGCCCGCCTGCTGGCCGCCGAGGTGCAGCCCGCGCGGGCCGGACTGGTGGCCGGTGCGGTGCGCCGCTCCCCGCGCGACGCGGGACGGGTCGTGGTCGCCGACGGGACCAGGCCCGCCTGGCGGCCGGGGGCCTTCGACCGGGTGCTGGTGGACGCGCCGTGCACGGGCCTGGGCGCGCTGCGCCGACGCCCGGAGTCGCGCTGGCGGCGCACCGAGAGGTCGGCCGCCGAGCTGGCGCCGCTCCAGCACGGCCTGCTGACGAGCGCGGTCGGGGCCGTGCGCCCCGGCGGTGTGGTCGCCTACGTCACGTGCTCGCCGCACCTGGACGAGACCGACGGGATCGTCCGCCGGGTGCTCTCCGAGCGCGACGACCTCACGCTGCTGCGCGCCGCCGACTACCTGGACGGGGTGCCCGACCTCGCGGCCGGTCCGGAGGGAAGGTACGCCCAGTTCTGGCCGCACGTGCACGGGACCGACGCGATGTTCCTGGCGCTGCTGCGCAGGTCCGAGCAGTTCTGAACCCGTTCGAGGGCCCGGGGGCGTCCGGGGCCGCCCGCGCGGCGGTCCCCCCCCACCGGCGCGGGCCGGGGGAGCCCCGGGCCGTCCACAGGAAGAGGCACGGTGTGGGCGGGAGCGGGACGGGCCGGTCACACTGGAACACGGGGGCATGTCACCGCGCCGACGGACGCCCGCGGCGCCCCCGATACCAGAGTAGGGGCCTGCGCGCCCTTCCGCGGAGCCCTGTGGACAACCCTTCCGAGGCGGTGAGGAGCCCTTCGTTCCCTGGTCCGGGGTCGGCGGTGTCCGCTGCCGACGGCGGCGCGGGCTCGGGTACGTGAGGCCGGGGCTCGGTTGCCGGAGGCTGCGACGCGGCCGCCGGAGGTGCGGCCGCCGGTGGCACGGGCGCGGACACCGAAGGCGCGAGCGCGGGCACCGGCGGCATGCTCGCGCGCAGGCGCAGGGTCAGCCGCTCGCCCAGCTCCCCGCTGAACGACCCGTCGTGCGCCACCCCCGCGCGGTCGGCCAGCTCCACCGCGTGCAGGCGCACGACGGCCTCCACCAGCGTGGCGTAGGTCCCGGCCGCCGACCGGGCCCGCACCCACGCGATCCCCGCCACGGAGGACGCGACGAGCGCGGCGGGCCACCA